>NZ_JBQEPG010000010.1:0-237052 GCF_052045635.1 Pseudomonas sp. 22189 | reverse complement strand
CGCTCATCGTGTTGAGTGGGGCGGCTTCGCCGCATGGGGTGTGCGCGAATAAAATTGTGGGAGCCAGCTTGCTCGCGATGGCGGCCTGACAGCCGACCAATCTCTAACTGATGACACCCGATCCCACTGTGGGAGCTGGCTTGCCAGCGATGGCGGCCTGACAGCCGACCAATCACCCACTGAAAACACCCAATCCCATGTAGGAGCTGCCGAAGGCTGCGATCTTTTGATCTGGCTCTGGCTTTTGATCTTGACTTGGCTTTTGATTTTTTGCCCCTTCGGCAGGCCGAGCGGAGGTGTCCATCAGGGGGAAGGCGCGCAGCGCCATGCGGCGAAGCCGCATACATCGAGAGGAGGTGCAGCGAAGCAAACCGTCGGCGATGCCCCCTGATGGGCACCGTAGCGAGGGAACACTGAGCCTCGGCGAAGTGCCGTACGCCGGGGCAAAGCCTTTTGGGTTACCTTTTCGGCGTCTGGAAAAGGTGACTCGCTGTAAGAGCGAAACCATAAGAGGCCGTTACCGCAGCAACGGATATACACCCCAAACCCCAAACCCCAAACCCCAGACAAACAAAAACGCCCGGTATAAACCGGGCGTCTTGTATTGACTTGATTAGCGAGCGCGGTAAGTGATGCGCCCTTTGCTCAAGTCATAGGGCGTCAGCTCGACGCGCACTTTGTCACCGGTAAGAATACGAATGTAGTTCTTGCGCATCTTGCCGGAGATATGCGCGGTTACGACGTGCCCATTTTCCAACTCCACACGAAACATGGTGTTGGGCAGGGTGTCGACGACAGTGCCTTCCATTTCGAAGCTGTCTTCTTTCGACATGCAGTAAAGCCCTCGGTGTCCAATGAATGGCCCGGTGCAACTGCGCCAGGCAAAAGCGGCGTGCATTGTGCCCGAAAAAGGGGGTTCAAGCCAAGGGGTTTAGGGCTCGCGATTAGTTCAGGATTACCCAGCGCTGATTGATCAGCAATTCGATGGGGCGATATTGGGTCTTGTAGTTCATCTTTTTGCAGTTCTTGATCCAGTATCCGAGATACACCGCTTCCAGCCTCAGACGCTGGCTTTCGGCGATTTGCCACAGGATCGCGAAGCGCCCCAGGCTGCGGCGCTCCTCGCCAGGTTCGTAAAAGGTGTAGACCGCCGACAAGCCGTTGGGCAGCAGATCGGTCACAGCAACGGCGAGTAACCGTCCGTCGAGTCGAAATTCATAGAAGCGTGAGAAGGGCAGGTCGCGCACCAGAAAGGTCGAGAACTGGTCGCGGCTTGGCGGGTACATGTCGCCGTCGGCGTGTCGCTGTTCGATATAGCGTTGGTACAGGTCGAAATATTCTTCGCTGAAATGCGGTTTTACCGGGCGCACCTGCAGATCGGCATTGCGTTTGAAAATGCGTTTCTGCTGGCGGTTGGGGTTGAACTGTGCCACCGGGATGCGTGCAGGCACGCACGCATTGCAATTCTGGCAATGGGGCCGATACAGATGGTCGCCGCTGCGGCGAAAGCCCATTTCCGACAGGTCTGCGTAGACGTGCACATCCATGGGCTGACTCGGGTCGAGAAACAGCGTCGTCGCCTGCTCCTCGGGCAGATAACTGCAGGAATGAGGCTGAGTGGCATAGAACTTCAAGCGCGCCAACTCGGTCATGATCAACCCTCGGGATAAGCTGGTGAATTAAGTGTAAGCCACGCGCGCAAAAGTCGCTCAGCAAACCCAAGTGGCGCGACTGGATTGATCCAGGTGGCGGGCCAGGTAGTTGGCGAATTCGTGGCGGGGGATCGCCCGGGCGCCGAGGCTGTGCAGATGATCGGTCGGCATCTGGCAATCAATCAGAACGAATCCCGCTTCTTTCAGATGCTGCACCAGCGTGGCAAAGCCATATTTGGAGGCGTTGTCGGCGCGGCTGAACATCGATTCGCCGAAAAATAGCTGACCCATCGCCAGGCCATACAGGCCGCCGACCAGTTGGCCCTGATCCCAGACCTCGACCGAGTGGGCGAAGCCGCGGCGGTGCAGTTCGAGGTAGGCGTCCTGCATCGCTTCGGTAATCCAGGTGCCATCGGCGTAGTCCCGAGGCGCGGCGCAGGCGCGAATCACGGCTGAGAAATCCCGATCGAAGGTCACCTGGTAGCGTTGCTTGCGCAGCAGCTTGGCGAGGCTGCGCGAGACATGCAGTTCGTCGGGAAACAGAACGGTGCGCGGATCCGGCGACCACCAGAGGATTGGCTGGCCCTCGGAAAACCATGGAAAACAGCCGTGCCGGTAAGCCTGTACCAGGCGATCGGCGGACAGGTCGCCACCGGCGGCCAGCAATCCATTGGGATCGCGCATGGCCTTTTCCAGGGGCGGGAAAGTCAGGGAATTGCGTTGTAACCAAGTCAGCATGGCGTCCAGGCTTGCAGAAGGGGAGGGCGGTGCGGGTGCGAGGCCCGCGATAAAGTGTGCCGTTAAATGACAGGAATGTCGTCCAGATACTTCTCCGCGTCCAGTGCCGCCATGCAACCGGCACCGGCCGAGGTCACCGCTTGGCGGTAGACATGGTCGGCCACATCGCCAGCGGCGAAGACGCCGGGGATCTCGGTGGAGGTGGCGTCGCTGTCGCTGCCGCCCTTGACCAGCAGATAGCCGTCGCGCATTGGCAACTGGCCCTGAAACAGGTCGGTGTTGGGTTTGTGGCCGATGGCGATGAACACGCCGGCCAGGGCCAGTTCGCGGGTCTGCCCGGTGTGGCTGTCACGCAGGCGCGCGCCGGTCACACCGCTGGCATCGCCCAGCACTTCGTCCAGATTCTGGTTCCAGTGCAGGTGAACGTTGCCGTTGGCGGCTTTTTCGAACAGTTTGTCCTGGAGAATTTTCTCCGAGCGCAACTTGTCGCGGCGATGGATCAAGTGCACCTCTCTGGCAATGTTCGACAGGTACAGGGCTTCCTCGACGGCAGTGTTGCCGCCGCCCACCACGGCGACCACCTGATTGCGATAGAAAAAGCCATCGCAGGTCGCGCAGGCCGAGACGCCTTTGCCGGCGAAGGCTTCTTCCGAGGGCAGTCCCAGATACTGCGCTGAAGCGCCGGTGGCGATGATCAGGGCGTCGCAGGTATAAGTGCCGCTGTCGCCGATGAGCTCGAACGGGCGCTGCTGCAACTTGGCGGTGTGGATGTGGTCGTAAACGATCTCGGTGGCAAAGCGTTCGGCGTGTCTCTGCATGCGCTCCATCAGTACCGGGCCGGTGAGGCCTTCGACGTCGCCGGGCCAATTGTCGACTTCGACGGTGGTGGTGAGCTGGCCACCGGCCTGCAACCCGGTAATGACCACCGGTTTGAGGTTGGCGCGGGCGGCGTATACGGCGGCGCTGTAGCCGGCAGGGCCGGAGCCAAGAATGATCAGGCGTGAATGCTTCGCTGCGTTCATCAAATACACCTCATAAGCCTTTGTCACAAAAGACAATGCATGCTCAAATTGAACCGCAGGATTTGTGCGGTTGGCTATGCTCAGCTAAGGGGTTTGAAGCATGGCATCAGCCGCGCAAACCCGTACAATGCCGGGCTGTTACAGAATATTTGTAGAGCGCTGTGTTTATAGCTGTGTTTATAAAAGCTGCGGCACAGTGTTAAAAGTAGTCTCAGATGCGCCGGTTCACTTTTTTACCTGCCTGGATTGGGCAGTTTTTTATCGTCATTCAATAGATGGACGCGCCTTGGGCGCAGGAAAAGAAGCGTTTTGAAGAAATCCACCGCAGCACCAAAAACAGTCGTTCCGCTCTGGCGCCAGCAATTGCACTACCGGCTCAAGGAAGGTGCATTGATCGCCATCGGTGCCTTGTGCCTGTTCCTGATGATGGCCCTGCTGACCTACGGCAAGGACGATCCGGGCTGGAGCCACAACAGCAAGATCGACGACGTGCAGAACTTCGGCGGCCCCGCCGGTTCCTACAGCGCTGACATCCTGTTCATGGTGCTGGGTTATTTCGCGTACATTTTCCCGTTGCTGCTGGCGATCAAGGCGTATCAAATCTTCCGTCAACGCCACGAACCCTGGCAGTGGAGTGGCTGGCTGTTCTCCTGGCGCCTGATCGGTCTGGTGTTTCTGGTGCTGTCCGGCGCTGCGCTGGCGCATATCCATTTTCATGCCGCCACCGGTCTGCCGGCGGGTGCGGGCGGGGCGCTGGGCGAAAGTCTCGGTGACCTGGCGCGCAACGCCCTGAATATCCAGGGCAGCACGCTGCTGTTCATCGCGTTGTTCCTGTTTGGCCTGACGGTGTTCACCGACCTGTCGTGGTTCAAGGTGATGGACGTCACCGGGAAGATCACCCTCGACCTGTTCGAACTGTTTCAGGGCGCGATCAACCGCTGGTGGTCGGCCCGTACCGAGCGCAAGCAATTGGTCGCGCAGTTGCGTGAAGTCGATGACCGCGTCCACGACGTCGTGGCGCCGACCGTTACCGACAAGCGTGAACAGGCCAAGGTCAAGGAGCGCCTGATCGAACGCGAGCAGGCCTTGAGCAAGCACATGTCGGACCGCGAGAAGCAGGTGCCGCCGGTCATCGCCCCGGCCCCGGTCAAAGCACCGGAGCCAAGCAAGCGCGTGCAGAAAGAGAAACAGGTGCCGTTGTTCGTCGACAGCGCCGTGGAAGGTACTTTGCCACCGATCTCGATTCTCGATCCGGCGGAAAAGAAACAACTCAATTATTCGCCGGAATCCCTGGCTGCCGTCGGCCACTTGCTGGAGATCAAGCTCAAGGAGTTCGGCGTCGAAGTCACCGTGGATTCGATCCATCCGGGCCCGGTGATTACCCGTTACGAAATCCAGCCTGCCGCTGGCGTCAAGGTCAGCCGTATCGCCAACCTGGCCAAAGACCTCGCACGTTCGCTGGCGGTGACCAGCGTGCGCGTGGTCGAGGTGATTCCGGGCAAGACCACGGTCGGTATCGAAATTCCCAACGAAGACCGGCAGATCGTGCGCTTCTCCGAAGTGCTGTCGACCCCCGAGTACGACAACTTCAAGTCGCCGGTCACCTTGGCCCTCGGCCACGACATTGGCGGCAAGCCGGTCATCACCGACCTGGCCAAGATGCCGCACCTGCTGGTGGCCGGTACCACCGGTTCCGGTAAGTCGGTGGGCGTGAACGCGATGATCCTGTCGATCCTGTTCAAGTCCGGCCCGGATGACGCCAAACTGATCATGATCGACCCGAAAATGCTCGAGCTGTCGATCTACGAAGGCATTCCGCACCTGCTGTGCCCGGTAGTGACCGACATGAAGGACGCCGCCAACGCCCTGCGCTGGAGCGTTGCCGAAATGGAACGCCGCTACAAGCTGATGGCGAAGATGGGCGTGCGTAACCTGTCCGGCTTCAACGCCAAGGTCAAGGAAGCCCAGGACGCCGGCGAGCCGTTGAGCGATCCGCTGTACAAGCGCGAGAGCATCCACGACGAAGCGCCGCTGCTGCAGAAGCTGCCGACCATCGTCGTGGTGGTGGACGAATTCGCCGACATGATGATGATCGTCGGCAAGAAGGTTGAAGAACTGATCGCCCGTATCGCGCAGAAGGCGCGTGCTGCCGGTATCCACTTGATCCTCGCGACACAGCGGCCGTCGGTGGACGTGATCACCGGTCTGATCAAGGCCAACATTCCGACCCGGATGGCGTTCCAGGTGTCGAGCAAGATCGACTCGCGGACCATCATCGACCAGGGTGGCGCCGAGCAACTGCTGGGTCACGGTGACATGCTTTACATGCCGCCGGGCACCAGCCTGCCGATCCGGGTGCACGGTGCGTTCGTTTCCGACGATGAAGTACACCGCGTGGTGGAAGCCTGGAAACTGCGTGGCGCACCGGAATACAACGATGACATCCTCAACGGTGTCGAAGAGGCGGGCAGCGGTTTTGAAGGCAGCAGCGGTGGTGGCGACGGTGATGATGCCGAGACCGACGCGCTGTACGACGAAGCCGTGCAGTTCGTGCTGGAAAGCCGCCGGGCGTCGATTTCTGCGGTACAGCGCAAGCTGAAGATCGGTTACAACCGCGCTGCGCGCATGATCGAAGCCATGGAAATGGCGGGGGTCGTGACCTCAATGAACACCAACGGTTCGCGTGAAGTTCTGGCCCCCGGCCCGGTTCGCGACTGATTGCCAAGCAAGAGGCGGGACAATGATGTGCCGCCGCTCTCCCAACGAGTATTCAAGAGGACTCCCATGCGTCTTATCCGCATGCTGTTGCCAGTACTGGCGCTGACCACGCTCACGGCCCACGCCGATGACAAGGACGTGGCGCGTCTGACTCAATTGCTGGAAACATCGAAAACCCTGACCGCGAACTTCTCCCAACTGACCCTCGATGGTAGCGGCACCCAGTTGCAGGAAACTCGCGGTGATATGGTCCTGCAGCGTCCGGGCCTGTTCTACTGGCACACCGAAGCGCCAAACGAGCAGACCATGGTTTCCGACGGCAAGAAGGTCACCCTGTGGGATCCGGATCTGGAGCAGGCGACCATCAAGAAGCTCGACGAGCGTCTGACTCAAACCCCGGCGCTGCTGCTCTCCGGTGACGTGTCGAAGATCAGCCAGAGCTTTGAGATCAGTGCCAAAGAGGCGGGCGGCGTGATCGACTTCACCCTCAAGCCGAAGACCAAGGACACCCTGTTCGACAGTCTGCGTCTGTCGTTCCGCAACGGCCTGGTCAATGACATGCAACTGATCGACAGCGTTGGTCAGCGCACCAATATTCTGTTCACCGGGGTCAAGGCCAACGAAGCGGTGCCGGCGTCGAAGTTCAAGTTCGACATCCCGAAGGGTGCTGACGTTATCCAGGAATAAACCCCGGACCCCGGGTCGGGTTCTTGTGGCTTGGAGCTTTTGTGGCGAGGGGATTTATCCCCGATGGGCTGCAAAGCAGCCCCAAAAAAGGTGACTGCTGCGTAGTCCATCGGGGATAAATCCCCTCACCACAGGGTCACCAACAGGTGTCCACAGGTATTCCAAAAGGTTTCAGACAATCAGAGGTTTCAACGCTACGTGATGGATCTGTTTCGCAGTGCACCGATTGCCCAGCCGCTGGCCGCGCGTTTGCGCGCGACCAATCTGGATGAGTATGTCGGTCAGGAGCACGTGCTCGCTCGCGGCAAGCCTCTGCGTGAGGCGCTGGAGCAGGGTGCCCTGCATTCGATGATCTTCTGGGGGCCGCCGGGTGTGGGCAAGACCACCCTGGCGCGCTTGCTCGCGGAAGTCTCGGACGCGCATTTCGAAACGGTGTCGGCAGTGCTCGCCGGGGTCAAGGAAATCCGTCAGGCGGTGGAAATCGCCAAGCAGCAGGCCGGCCAGTACGGCAAGCGCACGATCCTGTTCGTCGATGAAGTGCACCGCTTCAACAAATCGCAGCAGGATGCGTTCCTGCCGTACGTCGAAGACGGCACGCTGATTTTCATCGGTGCCACCACCGAAAACCCTTCATTTGAATTGAACAACGCGCTGTTGTCGCGGGCCCGCGTCTATGTGCTGAAAAGCCTCGACGAGACGGCACTGCGCAAACTGGTGCACCGCGCGCTCACCGAAGAGCGTGGCCTGGGCAAGCGCAACCTGACCCTCAGCGATGAAGGCTTCCAGATGCTGCTGTCGGCCGCCGATGGCGATGGCCGGCGCCTGCTCAATCTGCTGGAGAACGCCTCGGACCTGGCCGAAGACAACAGCGAGATGGGCACCGAGCTGCTGCAAAGCCTGCTCGGCGACACCCGACGGCGCTTCGACAAGGGCGGCGAAGCGTTCTACGACCAGATCTCCGCGCTGCACAAATCGGTACGCGGCTCCAACCCCGACGGCGCGCTGTACTGGTTCGCGCGGATGATCGACGGCGGCTGCGATCCGTTGTACCTGGCGCGACGCGTGGTGCGTATGGCCAGCGAAGACATTGGCAACGCCGATCCGCGCGCGCTGAGCCTGTGCCTGGCGGCGTGGGAAGTGCAGGAGCGTCTTGGTAGCCCGGAAGGCGAACTGGCGGTGGCCCAGGCCATCACCTATCTCGCCTGTGCGCCGAAAAGCAACGCGGTGTACATGGGCTTCAAGACCGCGCTGCGCGCGGCTGCCGAGTACGGTTCGCTGGAAGTGCCGCTGCACTTGCGCAATGCGCCGACCAAACTGATGAAGCAATTGGGCTATGGCGACGAATACCGCTACGCCCACGACGAACCGGACGCGTATGCCGCCGGCGAAGATTATTTCCCGGAAGAGCTCGACCCCATTCCGTTCTATCAACCGGTGCCCCGTGGCCTGGAATTGAAGATCGGCGAGAAGCTCAACCATCTCGCGCAACTCGACCGTTTAAGCCCAAGACAGCGGAGAAAATAGTGCTTCCATTGATTGTTGCGGTCTCCGTCGGCGGAATCGCCGGCACGCTGTTGCGCTTCGCCACCGCTAATTGGGTCAATGCCAATTGGCCGCGGCACTTCTATACCGCGACGCTGGCCGTTAATATCGTGGGCTGTCTGCTGATTGGCGTGTTGTACGGCCTGTTTTTGATACGCCCGGAGGTGCCGATCGAGGTGCGTGCCGGGTTGATGGTCGGCTTCCTCGGGGGGCTGACGACTTTTTCATCCTTTTCACTGGATACGGTGCGCCTGCTGGAAAGCGGGCAAGTGCCGCTGGCCTTGGGCTATGCGGCGATCAGCGTATTCGGCGGGCTGCTCGCGACGTGGGCCGGCCTGTCCCTGACCAAACTTTGATAACGAGAAACCGACATGCTCGATTCCAAACTGTTACGTAGCAACCTTCAGGACGTAGCGGACCGCCTGGCTTCCCGTGGCTTTGCCCTGGATACCGCGCGCATCGAAGCGCTGGAAGAACAGCGCAAGACCGTCCAGACCCGCACCGAAGCACTGCAGGCTGAGCGTAACGCGCGTTCCAAATCCATCGGTCAGGCCAAGCAGCGCGGCGAAGACATCGCGCCGCTGATGGCGGACGTCGAGCGCATGGCGGGCGAGCTGAGTGCCGGTAAAGTCGAGCTGGACGCGATCCAGACCGAACTGGACTCGATCCTGCTGGGTATCCCCAATCTGCCGCACGAATCGGTACCGGTCGGTAAAGATGAAGACGACAACGTCGAAGTGCGCCGCTGGGGCACGCCGACCCAGTTCGATTTTGAAGTGAAAGACCACGTTGCACTGGGCGAGAAGTTCGGCTGGCTGGACTTTGAAACCGCCGCCAAGCTCTCTGGCGCCCGTTTCGCCTTGTTGCGTGGCCCGATTGCTCGCCTGCATCGCGCCCTGGCGCAGTTCATGATCAACCTGCACGTCAACGAGCATGGCTACGAAGAGGCCTACACGCCTTATCTGGTTCAGGCCCCGGCGCTGCAAGGCACCGGTCAACTGCCGAAGTTCGAAGAAGACCTGTTCAAGATCGCTCGCGAAGGCGAAGCCGATCTGTACCTGATCCCGACTGCCGAAGTGTCGCTGACCAACATCGTGGCCGGTGAAATCGTCGATTCGAAACTGCTGCCGATCAAGTTCGTCGCGCACACCCCGTGCTTCCGCAGCGAAGCCGGCGCATCGGGTCGTGACACTCGCGGGATGATCCGTCAGCACCAGTTCGACAAAGTCGAGATGGTCCAGATCGTCGAGCCGTCGACCTCGATGGAAGCGCTGGAAGGCCTGACCGCCAACGCCGAAAAAGTCCTGCAACTGCTGGGCCTGCCTTATCGCACCCTGGCGCTGTGCACCGGCGACATGGGCTTCAGCGCCGTGAAGACCTACGACCTGGAAGTGTGGATTCCAAGCCAGGACAAGTACCGCGAAATTTCCTCGTGCTCCAACTGCGGCGACTTCCAGGCCCGCCGTATGCAAGCGCGTTTCCGTAACCCGGAAACCGGCAAGCCTGAACTGGTACACACCCTGAACGGTTCCGGTCTGGCGGTCGGTCGTACTCTGGTTGCCGTGCTGGAAAACTACCAGCAGGCCGACGGTTCGATCCGCGTGCCGGACGTACTGAAACCGTACATGGGTGGCCTTGAGGTCATCGGCTAAATGAAATATCTGCCGCTGTTTCACAACCTGCGCGGCAGTCGTGTGTTGGTGGTCGGTGGGGGGGAAATTGCCTTGCGCAAATCCCGCCTGCTGGCCGATGCCGGTGCGCTGCTGCGGGTGGTCGCACCTGAAATCGAAGCGCAACTGCGCGAACTGGTCACTGCCAGCGGTGGTGAATGCCTGTTGCGTGGTTATGTGGAAGCGGATCTGGACGGCTGCGGCCTGATCATCGCCGCCACCGACGATGAAACGCTCAACGCCCGAGTCTCCAGCGATGCCCATCGGCGTTGCGTGCCGGTCAATGTGGTTGACGCGCCGCAGTTGTGCAGCGTGATCTTCCCGGCGATCGTCGATCGCTCGCCGCTGATCATCGCGGTGTCCAGCGGCGGCGATGCGCCAGTGCTGGCGCGGCTGATTCGCGCCAAGATCGAAACCTGGATTCCGTCGACTTACGGCCAGTTGGCCGGTCTTGCCGCACGTTTTCGCAATCAGGTGAAAAACCTGTTTCCCGATGTGCAGCAGCGTCGCGGGTTCTGGGAAGACGTGTTTCAAGGCCCGATTGCCGACCGGCAACTGGCCGGGCAGGGCGCCGAGGCCGAGCGTCTGTTGCAGGCCAAGATTGATGGCGAGGCGGACATCACCACCGGTGAGGTGTATCTGGTGGGCGCCGGGCCGGGTGATCCGGACCTGCTGACCTTCCGCGCCTTGCGTTTGATGCAGCAAGCTGACGTGGTGCTGTACGACCGCTTGGTCGCGCCGGCGATTCTTGAGCTGTGCCGTCGCGATGCCGAGCGCGTCTATGTCGGCAAGCGTCGCTCTGATCACGCAGTGCCGCAGGATCAGATCAACCAGCAACTGGTGGATCTGGCCAAGGCCGGCAAACGCGTGGTGCGCTTGAAGGGCGGTGACCCGTTCATCTTCGGTCGCGGCGGTGAAGAGATCGAAGAGCTGGCGGCCCACGGCATTCCGTTCCAGGTGGTGCCGGGGATCACGGCGGCCAGCGGTTGCGCGGCGTATGCCGGGATTCCGCTGACCCATCGCGATTACGCGCAGTCGGTGCGCTTCGTCACCGGTCACTTGAAGGACGGTTCCACCGATCTGCCATGGGCCGACCTCGTTGCCCCGGCGCAGACGCTGGTGTTCTACATGGGCCTGGTGGGCTTGCCGGTGATTTGCGAGCAGTTGATCAAACACGGTCGCCGCGCGGACACCCCGGCAGCGTTGATCCAGCAGGGCACGACGGTCAATCAGCGGGTCTTCACCGGCACGCTGGCCGACCTGCCACGCCTGGTGGCGGAGCATGAAGTGCATGCGCCGACGCTGGTGATCGTCGGTGAAGTGGTGCAGCTGCGCGAGAAGCTGGCGTGGTTCGAGGGTGCTCAGGCGCAAGTCTAAAAGACCGAGTTGCCCTCATTCGCGAGCAGGCTCGCCCCCACCTTGGATCTGTGTCGTGCACAAATCCCGTGGGAGCGAGCCTGCTCGCGAAGAGGCCCTCAAACACGCCGAATCAATCAGCCCCTGCGCCAGACTCCTTTGCCAGCCAAACGCGCCCGGTCATGCGCCACACTGAAATCCTGCTCTGGCCCCTTCGGCACAATCCCCGTGGGATTGATGGTCTTGTGGCTGCCGTAGTAGTGATTCTTGATGTGCTGAAAATCCACGGTCTCGCCAATCCCCGGCCACTGATACAGCTCACGCAGCCAGTTCGACAGGTTCGGGTAATCGGCAATCCGCCGCAGATTGCACTTGAAGTGCCCGTGGTACACCGCATCGAAGCGAATCATCGTGGTGAACAGACGCACGTCGGCTTCGGTCAGGTATTCACCGGTCAGGTAACGATTGGCGCCCAGTATTCGCTCCAGATTATCCAGCTCGGCAAACACTTCATCGAAGGCCTGTTCATAAGCCTGTTGCGAGGTGGCGAAGCCGGCGCGATACACGCCGTTGTTCACCGCCGGATAAATCCGCTCGTTCAGTGCATCAATCTCGCCACGTAACGGTGCCGGGTAGAAGTCCAGCTCGTTACCGGTCAGGCCATCGAAGGCGCTGTTCAACATGCGGATGATTTCCGCCGACTCGTTGCTGACAATGCGCTTGAGTTTCTTGTCCCACAGCACCGGCACCGTGACGCGCCCGGTGTAGTCCGGGGTGTCGGCGGTGTAGCGCTGGTGCATGAAGTCGAAGTGATCGAGCTTGTCGCCAGTCGAGCCAAAGGCCTTGTCGAAGGTCCAGCCGTTTTCCAGCATCAGCCAGCTGACCACGGACACGTCGATCAGGCTTTCCAGACCTTTGAGCTTGCGCAGAATCAGCGTGCGGTGCGCCCACGGGCAGGCGAGGGACACATAAAGGTGATAGCGCCCGGCTTCGGCGGCGAAACCGCCTTCACCGCTCGGCCCGGGCTGGCCGTCTGCGGTGACCCAGTGGCGACGCTGCGCCTGTTCGCGCTGGAAGGCGCCGTCCTTGCTGCTTTCATACCACTTGTCCTGCCAGTGGCCATCGACGAGTAAACCCATGATCAAGACTCCTGAATCCAATAAGCGTTGGAGCCGAGTCTATTCCGATGAGTTCGAACAAAAAGCGCAAAGATCGGGCGTCTATGATCGGTTAAATCGATTTGTTGCGCGCGGCCCAGTATTGCTCGGCGGTTTCAAAGGCTTGCTCGCGGCTTTGACCGAGGCCACGCAGGGCCAGGGCCATGGTCGAGATCAGGGCCATTTGCGGATAGCTGTCGACCACGTCGCCACGCCATACCGCTTTGAGATGTTCAACGTCCAGCGAGGCCGGTTTGACGTGGCGCTGGCTCGACAGTTGCGGCCATTCTTCATCCCAGCTCTCGCCGCCCTTGGTGCCGTACAGATGGCTGTCGGCATCCGGGTTGATCTCGATCTCGCCGCCGTCGCCCTTGACCACGATCGCCGTGTCGCCGAGCAGACCGCTGGCCTCGCGATGCACCGCTTGATAGCCCGGATGAAAAATACTTTGCAGGCCACAACGGGCGCGCAGCGGGTTGAGAATCCGTGCCAGTGAATGGATCGGCGAGCGCAGGCCCATGGTGTTGCGCAGGTCGATCATCTTCTGCAACTGCGGCGCCCAGTCCATTAGCGGCATGAATGCCAGGCCGCCGTTGTCCAGCGCGTTGCCGACCTGCTGCCACGTGCGGCACAGCGGGATGTTCAGCTCGCCAAGCAGCTGTTCGGTGTACAGACGCCCGGCGGTGTGCGCGCCGCCGCCGTGCATGAAAATGCGCACGCCGTTTTGCGCCAGACACTTGGCCGCCAACAGGTACCACGGCAGATGACGTTTCTTGCCGGCATAGGTCGGCCAGTCCAGATCGACGTGCAACGCTGGAGCCTGCAAGCGTTCACGCAAGGCTTCGGTGAACCCGGCCATTTCCTCGGCGCTTTCTTCCTTGTGCCGCAGCAGCATCAGAAAGGCTCCGAGCTGGGTGTCTTCGACCTTGTCGTCGAGCACCATGCCCATGGCTTCCCGGGCCTCTTCACGGGTCAGGTCGCGGGCGCCGCGTTTGCCCTTGCCGAGGATTCGCACGAACTGCGCGAACGGGTGCTCGGCGGGCGTTTCGAGGGTCAGCGCTGGAAAGTCGGTCATAGGCAATTCGTCGGTTTGGGCAGGCCCGCCAGTTTCGCGGCGAGTTTGGCAGGGGTGCCTTTGAACAGTCGGTTCAGGTGCAGGCTGTTGCCTTTGTCCGGGCCGAGCTTGAGTGCGGTGTATTTGATCAATGGACGGGTGGCTGGCGACAGCTGAAATTCCGCGTAGAAGCTGCGCAGCAGTTCGAGGACTTCCCAGTGTTCGGCAGTCAGTTCGATGTCCTCGGCAGCGGCAAGGGCGCTGGCGACGTCAGGGGACCAGTCGTCGAGGTCGACCAGAAAGCCATCCTTGTCCAGTTCGATGGCGCGAGCGCCGACAGTCATCGAGTTCATAGCCAGCTGTTGACCTTGTCGTGGCGGATCGACAGTTCGACGAACGCTGGATAGTCGATGGCCTCGGCCCAGTCGGGAGCAACGATGGCGCGGGCCTGCAGGTCTTCGGCGAGAGCGAACAGTTTGACCCCGCGCTCGTTCAGTGTGGCGAATGGCGCAGTGCCCGGTTGCAGGGCGTATACAGCGTCGCCGGATAACAGCAGGGCGTCGGCAGCGCCGATCACGCGCAGGCAACTGTTCAGGCGCTCGTCGCCGAACGGGGAATGAGACAACACATGCAGAGTCGACATCAGAGGGTGATCACCTGGTCGTAACGGTCAATAAGGGCGGTGATTTCGCTGGCGCCGAGCGGCTGCGCTTCGTCCAGCGACAGCGTGCTCAGGCCACGGGCGCTGGCGCTGTCGGTGCAGTAGAACAGTTCTTCGACACCGAACATCGGCAGCGCCTGCAGATTGGCGCTGAGGTCTTTCTGTTGCAGGGCCTTGGCGTTCTGCCCGACGCCCAGTTGCAACACGCCATCGTCGAGAAACAGCAGGCCGATCGGCAGATCGAACGCACCGCCGGCCAGCACGATGTCCAGCGCCTCGCGGGCGCCGGGGCCGGACCATGGCGACTGGCGGCTGATGATCAACAGGGATTTGGCCATCTCACGCACCTCCGAAACAGATCAGTCGATCGGCGTCCTGCACTGCATCGTGCAACTGGCCGAGGCCGGACAACTCCCACGGCGCGCTGACCGCAACGGCATCACGCTGATAACGCCTGGCCTCTTCGTCATTCAGTACGCCACGACGCAGGGCGGCGGCGATGCATACCACGCCGTCCAGTTGTTGCTCGGTGATGAACGCACGCCACTGTTTGGGCAGGTCCAGTTCGTCCTGCGGGGTGACCACCGCGTCGGAGGCGTTGTAGACGCCGTCCTGATAGAAAAACAACCGGACAATCTCATGCCCACCAGCCAGCGCCGCCTGAGCAAACAGCAGGGCACGGCGCGAGGAGGGCGCATGGGCGGCGGAAAACAGCGCAATGGCGAACTTCATGACGGACTCGATCAGCAAAACTGCGGCCATGATAAAGCTTTATGAAGGCAGCCGCGAAACCCAAGTTGCACACACCGATTGCGCGGGAATAACTGTCCGCCTGCTGCTATCGGTCATAGTGCGAATCCATGTAGGAGCTGCGGCACGCTGCGATCTCTTGATCTTTACAAGCAAGATCAAGAGATCGCAGCCTCGTTTCACTCGACAGCTCCTACAGGGGGGGAGTGAGGCCTCGATCAGCGGGGCATATAGCCCAGTTGCCAACGCCGCGGAATGCTCAGCGACAGCACACCGAGCGCCGCCGCCAGCAAGCCGCTGGCGAACAGCGCCCGAAGCCCGAAATGATGTTCCAGTACCGCGCCGAGAATTGCGCCGATGAACATCCCGCTCCATGGCACCAGTTGCACCCGCCAGCCGTTACGGCGTTCGCCGAGCATCCAGCGGCCGAGTCCACGGCCGAACCGCGATAGCGCGCCGGTCACATAGGTCAGGCCGACCGGCAGACCATTCACTTCCTCGACCGCCGCGTTAAGCATGCCCATCGCGATGATCGCCGCCAGCAGCGCCGGCAGTTGCGTGTCATACGGCCACGCGGCCGCGAAGCACAGCAGGGTGGCGATGCACAGCAGCAAGGGCAGTGTGCGCCGACCACTGAGGCGACCGATCACGATGCCCAAGGCATTACCGATCACGAACGTGACGACAAGGATGACCAGGCGCAGCGTCAGTCCGAGGTCGCCGTCACTGATCGCCACCGCCAACCGCGTGGTGTTGCCGCTCATAAAGGACACGAAATCGCCACTGGCCATGAAGCCGATAGCATCGGTCATGCCTGCCAGCACGGACAGACTGGCCACCAGTGCCAGACCGATACGGCCACGCCATTTCTGCCGATGCAAATGCCCGGACGTGGCGCGGTGAGTCGAAGTGGAGGGCAGCATCGGTGACGATATCCTTGAGCGGCGGTTAAGGTTCCAACCCGTACAGATCGCAGTAATCGGCCCAGCTCATGTGGGCCATTTCCGCCACTTCGCGGTGCACCTCCATGCGCTGAGCCTGGTACTCTTCGGGCGTTTGCGCCGTGAGCTGCAAGGTCAGTTCCCAAGCGAACAGGCCTTGATTCTCCGCCTCAGCCTCGAAGGCTTCGTGCAGGCGCTCCTCACGATACTGCGCCGGGGTTTCGCCCTTGGCCTGGGCCAGCAGCGGGTTGAGGTGATCGAGGGTTTCGCGCAATTCGGGGCGTGCGTCGAGAAACAGTTTCAGGGCTTGCTCATGTCGCTGGTCGGTGGGCGCCATGTGTATTCCTTGTCAGGCTGATGACCCTAGGGTGCCGGAGCGGCCGGCGTGTGTCGCGCGATAAATGCAGTAAAGCAGAACGATTTTGCCTGTTGCGATGATAAAGTCCGCTTTTTTCTGAATGAGCGAATGCAATGCGAATTCTGATGGTAGCGCTGGCCGCGACCGTGCTGGCGGGCTGCGCGGGTTCGGTGATGGACGATTCTCGCACCAAAGCCCCTTACAAGGTTCTGACCTCGGACAAGCCAGAGAAAGTCGTGGCCCAGTGCGTGCAATTCGCCTGGCAGGACGAGGCGGTGTTTGGCGTGGACGCCGGCGCGTATCTGCAACCAGGCAAGAAGGGCGGCTCGACGGTGTATACCCGTTCGGCAGAGTCGTTTGTCGACGTGACCAGCGATGCGTCGGGGACGGTGCTCAATTACTACGTGCAGAAGGATGATTTTGTCGCCAAGCGGCGTTTGGCGGGGTTGGCGACCTGTCTTTGATATTGCGCTGAGCGGCTGCAGGCTTGCTCCCACTGTTTGAAATGCATTCCATTGTGGGAGCGAGCCTGCTCGCGAAGGGCTCTTGAGATTCAACCCTTCAGGCGCTTCTGGAAATAGTGCCTGCTATGCCCCGGCGGATAGTCGACGATCTCGCCAAACTGGCTGAATCCCAACTTCTTGTAAAACTCCGGCGCCTGAAAATCGAAGGTATCCAGCCAGATGCCCATGCAGTTTTTCTCTCTGGCCAGATTTTCCGCCATGGCCATCAGTTCTGAACCAATGCGTTGCCCGCGACCCTGTTCCGGTACGCAAAGCAACTCAATGTACATCCAGGTAAAAATCACCCGGCCATACAAGCCGCCGAGTATCGCGTCGTGTTCATCGCGCACCAGCAGGGCGAACGGTTCCGACGTGGAGCCCCCGGTCTGGGCGTCGTTGTACGCAATCAACGGCTCGAGGATAGCCTTGCGCTGTTCTTCCGTGGGGTTCTGTGACAGCTCGATTCGCAACGTCATACGCAACTTCCTTGTGAGGTGAACGCGCAGCCTATCCTGCCCGGCGGGCGCTTTCCAAGTCCGTGCTCATCCCTTTGGAACCGCCGCTGTTGCGTCGGGGTCTAGCTTCTACAGCGTCATTTCGAACGCGGTTGATGAGGACCCCCCATGAATATTTTCGAAGCCCTTCGCGAAAGCCACGACCGTCAGCGCAATTACGCCAAAGCTCTGGTCGAAACCAGCGGCGACACCCCGGAGCGGGTTGAAGCCTACAAACAGCTCAAGGCCGAACTGCAGGCGCATGAGACCGCCGAAGAGCGCCACTTCTACATCCCGCTGATGGAGTTCGACAATGGCGTCGACCTCAGTCGGCATGCCATCTCCGAGCACCATGAAATGGACGAGATGATGGAAGAACTGGATGAGACCGAGATGTCCAGCCCCGCGTGGCTGGCCACCGCTAAAAAACTTTCCGACAAGGTTCATCACCATCTCAAGGAGGAAGAGCAGAAATTCTTCCAGATGGCCGGCAAGTTGCTCGACGACAAGCAAAAGGAACAGCTCGCCGGGCAATACGAGAAGGAATATCAGGCACAACTGGAGTGAGTGATGAATGCGGGTTTTTGCTGTGTCAGCGTGTAGGCCTTTAGCCATGCGTCAGGTGGGCGTTGTCGCAATTGACTGTATATTCATCCAGTATTTGCCGGGTTTTCCACTCAATACGCCGATTGCCTGCGACAAAACCGCCGATGGACAAAAAAAACACCTCCGTTAGCTTGAAGGCCTCTCCTCGGACAGGAGAGTTCTTAAATCAACGGAGTGAAAAACATGAATCAACCACAAGCTCAAACCCAACTGCGACACGGTCGCGTTACTTCTCCAGCCAGCCGCGGTGCGGTCGCCATCGAGCAAGGATTGCTCGGTGCCTGGCAGGTCAACGAAATGGAAGGGGGCAAGAATTTCCCGGCGCTGACGGCAGGACCTTTTCCTGCGCCCTATGGCAGTGACAGCGACAGCGTCACACCACCCGCCGACGGTTACATTCTCAGCGGTGGCAAGACCGATGCCCGTGACTGTGTGAACTTCACCGACGAGGAAATGAGCAAAAAGCTCAACCGTCCGTTCAACTGGCCGCTGCTCAGCGTCACCCCGGGCCAGACGCTGGAAGTGAAGTGGGAATACACCGCGCCACACACCACCCGTGGTTATCGCTGGCTGATCACCAAGGATGGCTGGGATCCGAAACAGCGTATTTCCCGTGCACAACTCGAAGCGCAGCCTTTCGCCGAAGACTTCTACACTCAGGTGCCGTATTACAGCTATCCGGGGGAATTGAAGGCCAAGGTCAATCATTCGGTGAAGTTGCCGGCCAGCAAAAAGGGTCGTCACGTCATCGTGTTGATGTGGATCGTCGCCAATACCGGTAACGCGTTCTATCAGGCGTTCGACGTCGACTTCAAATAACGGCGTAACGCTCAACCCACAGGTTCTGAAGGATTAGAACATGTCAAATATCGACTTTTCGTTAATGCACAGTCAGGCCGCCGACGCTGCCTCGCTGATGCCAAGCATCGCTGGCAAGAAAATTCTCATGGGCTTCTGGCACAACTGGCCGGCCGGTCCGAGTGACGGCTACCGCCAGGGCCGCTTTGCCGAGATCGCTCTGGAGGCGGTGCCCAAGGAGTACAACGTGGTTGCGGTGGCGTTCATGAAGGGCAGCGGGATTCCGACCTTCAAACCGTACAACGTCTCCGATGCCGAGTTCCGGCGCCAGGTCGGCGTGCTCAACAGCCAGGGGCGGGCGGTACTGGTCTCCCTGGGCGGCGCCGATGCGCACATCGAATTGCGTGCCGGTCAGGAACAGCCGCTAGCCAATGAAATCATCCGTCTGGTGGAAACCTATGGCTTTGACGGGCTGGACATCGATCTTGAACAGAGCGCGATTGATTTCGCTGCCAACAAGACCGTGTTACCGGCCGCGCTGAAGCTGGTCAAGGATCACTACGCAGGCCAGGGCAAGCATTTCATCATCAGCATGGCCCCGGAGTTTCCGTACCTGACCACCAACGGCAAATACGTCGGTTACCTGCAGGCGCTGGAAGGCTACTACGACTTCATCGCACCGCAGTTCTACAACCAGGGCGGCGACGGGGTCTGGGTGCCGGAAGCCAACAATGGCAATGGCGCGTGGATCGCGCAGAACAACGACGCGCTGAAAGAGGATTTCCTCTATTACCTGACCGAAAGTCTGGTGACCGGTACCCGGGGCTTCACCAGAATCCCGGCGGACAAATTCGTCATCGGCCTGCCGGCCAACGTTGATGCCGCTGCCACCGGTTATGTGATCGACAGCACCGCCGTGGGCAATGCGCTCAAGCGTCTGGCGATCAAGGGGCTGCCGATCAAGGGCCTGATGACCTGGTCGGTGAACTGGGACAACGGCGTCAGCAAGGATCGCCTGCCGTACAACTGGGAGTTCAGCCGGCGTTATGGACCGCTGATTCACAGCGCTCGAACAGCGGCGCAGGAAACGGATGATGCGTTGTCGCGCATCGCCCGTTAATCGCAAGTAAAGAAGCCCGGTAGCGCTGCCGGGCTTTTTTTGTGGGCGCGATTAATCGACTATGGGCGTTTTCCGATGACAAAGGATCAGGCGTCATGATCAAGACAGCCGAGCGGGTCAACATCGTCGACACTCAGGTGTTGTCCCACGACTGGTACCTGTTGAAGAAGATTACCTTTGACTACCTGCGCAACAACGGCGACTGGCAGCGGCAGACGCGCGAGGTCTACGACCGGGGCAATGGTGCGGCGATCCTGTTGTTCAACCGCGAACAGCGCACCGTGGTGCTGACACGCCAATTCCGTTTGCCGGTATTCGTCAACGGCCACGACGGCTTGTTGATCGAAGTGGCGGCAGGTCTGCTGGAAGGTGCGGCACCGGAGCAGCGGATCCGTGACGAAGCCGAAGAGGAAACCGGTTACCGCGTTCACGACGTGAAGAAGGTGTTCGAGGCTTACATGAGCCCCGGTTCGGTGACCGAGAAACTGCACTTTTTCATTGCCGAGTACGACGCGAAATCGAAGGTCAGTGAGGGCGGCGGCCTGGAAGAAGAAACCGAAGAGCTGGACGTGCTCGAATGGGGCTTCGATGAAGCACTGGCTGCATTTCACCGTGGCGAGATCTGCGATGCCAAGACCATCATGCTGTTGCAGTATGCGGCGATGAATAACCTGTTTGTCCGATAAAGCAAAGATCGCAGCCTGCGGCAGCTCCTACAGGGAACGCATTCTCATNAGGAGCTGCCGCAGGCTGCGATCTTTTGATCTTCTAAAACAAATCCCCAGTCCTGCCCACCGCCGACCAGTTACCACCCTCCAACACCAGCAACCGCTCTTTGGCCTCAAGCCCACCCGCAAATCCGGTCAACTTCCCCGACGCGCCAATCACCCGATGGCACGGCGCCACAATCGAAATCGGATTGCGCCCATTCGCCGCTCCGACCGCACGCACGGCTGTCGGGTGACCGATCTGCTCGGCGATCTGGCTGTAGGTACGGGTTTCGCCAAACGGAATGGTCAGCAACGCTGCCCAGACCTTTTTCTGAAAATCGGTGCCGACAAAATCCAGCGCCAGGTCGAAGCGATCACGCTTGCCGGCAAAGTATTCTTCAAGCTGCTGTGCGGTTCGTTGCAGCAGCGGATTGTCCGGTGCTGCGCTCATCGGACCAAGGCGCACCCGGCCCGGTTTGTCGTTTTCCCAGAGGATGGCCGCCAGTCGTGCGCCGTTCGCAACCAGCTTCAGTTCGCCGACCGGTGAGGGCAGGGTGATGAACGTGTAGGGCATGGGCAGAACTCTGGATCAGCGTGGCGAAGGCGTCCAGCATACTGGCTGATCGGGGAGGCGCAAATCGCAATAGCGACCATACTGCTTGGTGCTTTTGCAGCGTTCCCTTCTGCTCTGCACAGAACCCAAAAACAAAAAAGAGATCGACTCATGAAGTACGAACCTTTGGCCAAAACGCTGATCGCGACTTCACTGGCACTGAGCTGCCTGATGGCTCACGCCGCTTCCGTGGCCCCGGTTGCCGCCGAGAACGGCATGGTGGTCACCGCTCAACATCTGGCCTCCCATGTCGGCGTCGATGTGTTGAAAAGTGGCGGTAACGCGGTGGATGCGGCAGTCGCTGTGGGCTATGCGCTGGCGGTGGTGTATCCCGCGGCAGGCAACCTCGGCGGTGGCGGTTTCATGACCATTCAACTGGCGGACGGGCGCAAGACCTTCCTCGACTTCCGCGAAAAAGCCCCGCTGGCGGCGACCGCCAACATGTACCTGGACAAGGACGGCAACGTCGTCCCGGACCTGAGCACCCGCGGTCACCTCGCCGTGGCGGTGCCCGGCACCGTGTCGGGCATGGAGCTGGCGCTGAGCAAGTACGGGACCAAGCCGCGCAAGGACATGATCGCCCCGGCGATCAAACTGGCGGAAGACGGTTTCGAACTGGAGCAGGGCGACGTCGATTTGCTGGACTACGCCACCGATGTATTCAAGAAGGACATGCGTGATTCCGGCTCGATCTTCCTGCGCAACGGCGAACCGATGCAGGTCGGGCAGAAACTGGTGCAGAAGGATCTGGCGAAAACCCTGCGCACCATTTCGGAAAAAGGCGCTGACGGTTTCTATAAGGGCTGGGTGGCCGACGCCATTGTCACCTCCAGTCAGGCCAACAAGGGCATCATCACCCAGGCCGACCTCGACAAGTACAAGACTCGCGAACTGGCCCCGGTGGAGTGCGATTACCGCGGCTACCACGTGGTTTCGGCGCCACCGCCAAGCTCCGGCGGGGTGGTGATCTGCGAGATCATGAACATTCTCGAAGGCTATCCGATGAAGGACCTGGGCTTCCATTCGGCCCAGGGCATGCACTACCAGATCGAAGCGATGCGCCATGCCTATGTTGATCGCAACAGCTATCTGGGCGACCCGGATTTTGTGAAGAACCCGATCGAGCATCTGCTGGACAAGAACTACGCGACCAAGCTACGCAACGCTATCCAGCCGCAGAAGGCCGGGATCTCCGCCGAACTGAAACCCGGCGTCGCGCCCCATGAAGGCAACAACACCACGCACTATTCGATCGTCGACAAGTGGGGCAACGCAGTGTCAGTGACCTACACCCTCAACGACTGGTTCGGCGCCGGGGTGATGGCGAGCAAGACCGGGGTGATCCTTAACGACGAAATGGACGACTTCACCTCCAAGGTCGGCGTGCCGAACATGTACGGTCTGGTGCAGGGCGAGGCCAATGCCATCGCTCCGGGCAAAACTCCGCTGTCGTCGATGAGCCCGACCATCGTCACCAAGGACGGCAAAGTGGTGATGGTGGTCGGTACGCCGGGTGGCAGCCGCATTATCACCGCGACCTTGCTGACCATGCTCAACGTCATCGACTATGGCATGGGCCTGCAGGAAGCGGTTGACGCGCCGCGCTTCCACCAGCAATGGATGCCTGAGGAAACCAACCTCGAAGACTTCGCGGCCAGCCCCGATACGAAGAAGCTCCTCGAGAGCTGGGGCCACAAGTTCGCCGGGCCGCAGGACGCCAACCACATCGCCGCGATCCTGGTCGGCGCGCCGTCGCTGGGCGGTAAGCCAGTGGGCAAAAACCGCTTCTACGGGGCCAACGATCCACGACGCAATACCGGATTGTCACTAGGCTACTGACAGCGGTAAAAAGGGGGCGGGCGCTGCTCCGCCCCGGTTTCAACGTTCGATCAAGGAAGGCCCATCATGTCTAGCGCATTGCTGATCATCGACGTCCAACAGGCTCTCTGCTCGGGCCAATATCAGTGCTTCGACATTCGCCGCGTCATCGACACCATCAACCAGCTCAGCACGCGCGCGCGCAAGGCTAGCGTGCCGGTGGTGCTGGTGCAGCATGAAGAAAAGGACAGCCCACTGGCCCATGGTGGCGAAGGCTGGCAACTTGCCGATGGCCTGCTGACGGCAGATCAAGACCTGCGCATACGCAAAACCACCCCGGATTCGTTCTACCAGACCGAGCTGGGCAAACTGCTGCCCGGCGAAGACTTCGAGCGCCTGATCATCTGCGGCCTGCAAACCGACTATTGCGTCAACGCCACCGTGCGCCAGGCCCATCAGTTGGGTTACGACGTCGTCCTCGTGGCAGACGCTCATTCCACTCTCGACAACGGCAACATGAGCGCCGAAGACATCATCGCCGAACACAACAAGGATCTGGCGCACCTGACGGGGGCCACCGGACGCATTGACGTCAAACCCGCAACCGAGGTCATTTTCTGAAACCCGAAAATAGCTCTGTTGTTCCTACTGGCCTCATCGCTGGCAAGCCAGCTCCCACAGGGTTTGGCATGGATCACGAAGTCTTTGAACAACACAGATCATTGTGGGAGCTGGCTTGCCAGCGATGGCGGTGGATCTGTTAATGAAGATGCAAGCTGTACCCACCCAATCGCCAGCAGGCTGGCTCCCACAGTGATTGATGGTAATCACCAAGCCCCATGTCCAGCGCAAACCTTCTGTGGCGAGCGAGCTTGCTCGCGCCGGGCTGCGCAGCAGCTCTCCTGCTTCAAGTCGCAAACAACACGCCGCGAATCGTCCCGACCCGCGGCGCCTCGACCCCCTCCAGCACCAGCCGCGTAATGGTTCGCGCTGCTGTCGCGTAATCCTCATCCTGGGGGATTTCACGCCCGGTGATGCAGCCCATTTGCCAGCCAATGTTGGTGTAGGTGCGGGTCGCCGACCAGATGAACAGCATCAGATGCTCCGGGTCTACCGGGGCCAGCAGGCCGCGGTCGATCCAGCTGCGCAAGCAGTCGACGTTGCGCCGGGCTTCGGCGTGCAGCAGGTCGCGGCATTCGGCCGGTAACTGGCGGCCCCCCAGCAGCAGCTCGCCGCTGAAAACCCTGGCAATCGCCGGGTGTTCACGGGCGATGCGGATGCGTGCGGCGATGTAGGCGCGCAGGCCGATCAGCGGGTCATCGCTTTCGCGCAACGCTGCCGAGGCTTCCAGCAGCGGTTCGACAAATCCCAGGAGGACTTTCGAGTAAAGGTTTTCCTTGGTCTGGAAGTAGTAATACAGGTTGGCCTTGGGCACGCCGGCACGGGCGGCGATGTCGCGGGTCTGAGTGGCGTCGAAACCGTTGGCGGCAAATTCTTCGCTGGCGGCGGCGAGGATCAGTTGCTCGTTGCGTACGCGGATGGCGCTCATGGGAATGCGGTGTGTATGAATGGCATGGACGAATACTGGCAAATTTGGCTTCGTAATATACAAAACTATATAGCGATGAGGCCAGCTCACTCGTTTGAGAGCGCTATGCTGATTCGATCATCAAAAAGTCGAGGGAGGGAACATGGCCATCAACGCACTGCGCGCTACGGCGACTCATTTGGAGGCTGTGGCAAAACTGTTCGACGCCTATCGTGGCTTTTATCAACAACCTTCGAACCTGACGCAATCGCGCGCCTTCATTGCTGAGCGCATGGCTGGCGAAGAATCGGCGATTTTCCTCGCGCAGGATGAACAGGGCGATGCGCTCGGCTTTGTGCAGTTATACCCGACGTTTTCCTCGATCGACGCTCACCGCACCTGGCTGCTCAGTGATTTGTTCACCACGCCCGCAGCCCGTGGTCACGGTGTCGGGCGATTGCTGATGAACACGGCCCGCGACTTTGCCTTGCAGACTGGCGCCAAAGGTCTGGTGCTGGAAACCGCCACCGACAACTTGATGGCGCAGGGTTTGTACGAGTCGCTGGGTTATGTGCGTGATACCGGTTATTACACTTATACGCTCGATCTGCGTCAGGGTTGATCGAGTTCAACACTGCCGCGCCAGCAACCGCTCGATCTGCGCCAGCTCCCAGGTACTCAGCAGGTCGACTGGATTGGTGCCGTAACGCTGCCACGTTGCCAATGTCCCCTCGCGGCCATCCGGGGCGCGGGCCTGTTCACAGTGGTGCAAGCGTCCGCCCTCAAAGTCCAGCAGCAACTGCCAGCCTTCGATATCGACCGCAACCAGTCCGGCATCACCGGGTCTCTCGGATCTGTTGAACATCAGCACACCCAGCGCAGCCTCGCGCAAGCGCTGGCAAACGTCGCGGGCGGTCAGCCATGCAGTCATGGTCATACTCGGAGGAGGCACAAGCGCGTCAGGATAAATCGCACGGCTAACGGTGTCAGCGATCGCTGGCCCGATTCCGAACTATTCCGTAACATCCGCACCCCTCATTTTCGTGAACATCAGCGGCCGCGCTCGTCGGCCGCCAGTCAGGTAAGCCATGAAACCACAACGTCTGCGCGCCGATGTCCTGGCCGGACTCACCACCTCGTTTGCCTTGTTGCCCGAATGCATTGCGTTCGCGCTGGTGGCGCATCTCAATCCACTGATGGGCCTGTACGGCGCCTTCATCATTTGCACGTTGACCGCATTGTTCGGCGGCCGGCCGGGAATGGTCTCCGGTGCGGCGGGTTCGATGGCGGTGGTGATCGTCGCGCTGGTGGTGCAGCACGGCGTGCAATACCTGCTGGCGACCGTGTTGCTCGGTGGCCTGATCATGATGGCGTTCGGCTTGTTGCGCCTGGGCAAACTGGTGCGCATGGTGCCGCATCCGGTGATGCTCGGTTTCGTCAATGGCCTGGCGATCATCATTGCCCTGGCGCAACTGGAGCATTTCAAGAACGGTGAACACTGGCTCAGCGGCACGCCGCTGTACCTGATGACCGGGCTGGTGCTGCTGACCATGGCCATCGTCTACCTACTGCCGCGCCTGACCCGCGCGGTGCCGCCGGCATTGGTGGCGATCCTCGGCGTGGGCCTGCTGGTCTACCTGTTCGGCCTGCCGACGCGCACCCTCGGCGACATGGCGCACATCGCCGGCGGTCTGCCGACTTTCGCCTTGCCCGACATCCCATGGAGCCTGGAGACCCTGCGCATCATCGCTCCGTACGCGATTCTGATGGCGCTGGTCGGTCTGCTGGAAACCCTGCTGACCCTCAACCTCACTGACGAAATCACCGAAACCCGCGGCTATCCGGATCGCGAATGCGTGGCGCTGGGCGCGGCGAACGTGGTCTCCGGCGCGTTCGGTGGCATGGGCGGTTGCGCAATGATCGGCCAGACCGTGATCAACCTCAGCTCCGGCGGCCGTGGGCGTTTGTCCGGGGTGGTCGCGGGTGTGTTGATACTGCTGTTCATCCTGTTTCTGTCGCCGCTGATTGAGCGTATTCCGCTGGCGGCGCTGGTGGGCGTGATGTTCGTGGTCTCGCAGCAGACCTTCGCATGGGCCTCGTTGCGGGTGTTGAACAAAGTGCCGCTCAACGATGTGCTGGTGATCATCGCCGTGACCAGCATCACCGTGTTCACCGATCTGGCCACTGCCGTGCTCTGCGGAATCATCATCGCCGCGCTGAATTTCGCCTGGCAGCAGGCCCGCGAGTTGTACGCCGATGAACACCTGGAAGCCGACGGCAGCAAACTTTATCGCCTGCACGGCACACTGTTTTTCGCCTCGACCACGCCGTTTCTCAACCAGTTCGACCCGGCCAATGACCCGGCCCGGGTGACGCTGGATTGCCGGCATTTGAGCTTCGTTGACTATTCGGCGATTGCCGCACTGAAGACCTTGCGCGAGCGTTACGCCAAGGCCGGGAAGGAGTTGCAGGTGTTTCATCTGTCCGAGCGCTGCAAGAAACTGCTGAAACGCGCGGGCGTCGAACAGCACTGATCCTCCCTGTAGGAGCTGCCGCAGGCTGCGATCTTTTGATCTTGTCTTTTAAAAGATCAACATCAAAAGATCGCAGCCTGCGGCAGCTCCTACAGAGGCGGTCGGGTTATCTGGCAAATTTCTTCGCCCCGGCCACGCACAGAATCACCCCCAGCGTCACCGCCAGCATCCCCACGCTGACCTGTTCATGCAGTAACGTCGCCGCCAGCGCCAGACCGAAAAACGGCTGCAGCAATTGCAACTGACCCACTGCCGCGATTCCGCCCTGGGCCAGGCCGCGATACCAGAACACAAAGCCGATCAGCATGCTGAACAGCGCCACATAGGCCAGGCACAGCCAGGCCGACAGGCTGATGTGGTTGAACGAGACGGGCGCCAGCCACAGGCTGAGCACCGTCATCACTGGCAGCGACAACACCAGCGCCCAGCAGATAACCTGCCAGCCGCCGAGGACGCGCGACAGTTTCGCGCCTTCGGCATAACCCAGGCCACAGGCCAGAATCGCGGCGAGCATCAGCAGATCACCGGTGGGCGAAGCGGTCAGCCCCTGTGACAGGGCGAAGCCCACGACCAACGCGCTGCCGAGAATCGAGAACACCCAGAACACCGGTCGCGGACGTTCGCCGCCACGCAGCACGGCAAAAATCGCCGTCGCCAGTGGCAGCAATCCTACAAACACGATCGAATGCGCCGACGTCACATGTTGCAGCGCCAATGCCGTCAGCAGTGGAAACCCCAGCACCACGCCCAAGGCCACAATCAATAACGACCACCCCTGATCGCGTGTCGGGCGTCGTTCGTGAAACAGCCTCAACAGAATGAGCGCCAACACGCCGGCAATGGCTGCGCGCGCGACGGTGAGGAACACCGGATCGAATTCCAGCACCGCCAGACGCGTGGCGGGTAGCGATCCGCTGAAGATCAGCACGCCGATAAAGCCATTGATCCAGCCGCTGGTTTTTTCCAGGGCGGGATTAACCAGGTTCGAAGTCCGTTCCATACAGGTCACGCTCAAAAGGTGGGTTGCTTTCGAGCCATGCTGAGGCTGAGAATCAGCACAATCAAATAATTGTCATGGATACATCCAGCATGCCGCGCTCGCGCTACAAGACGCTCGTTGACGCCTACGCCGCAGACATTCGCGCGGGGCGTCTGGCGCCCGGAACCCGACTGCCCACCCACCGGGAACTGGCAGCGAGTGCGGGGTTGGCGCTGGTCACTGCGTCGCGGGTGTACGCCGAGCTTGAGGCAATGGGGCTGGTCAGCGGCGAAACCGGACGCGGGACATTTGTCCGCGAAACCACGTTGTCGCCGGGGCAGGGCATCGACCAGAAAGACGTGGCGGTCGGCATGATCGATCTGAATTTCAACTATCCATCGCTGCCCGGCCAGGCCGATCTGTTGCGCACGGCGTTACGCCAACTGGCGCTGTCCGGTGATCTGGAAGCCTTGCTGCGTTATCAACCCCACGCCGGGCGCAAGCATGAGCGCGCTTCCATTGCGCAGCATTTGCAGGCTCGCGGAGTGCAGGTCGATGCCGGGCAGGTGTTGATCGTCAACGGTGCCCAGCAAGGGTTGGCCGTGACACTGATGGCCTTGCTCAAACCCGGTGATGTGATTGCAGCGGATGCGCTGACCTATTCCGGCTTCAAGGTACTGGCCGAAGCGCTGCATCTGGAAGTGGTGGCGATTCCGCCCGGTGATCACGGGCCGGATCTGGCGGCGCTCGACAAGCTCTGTCGCAGCCGTTCACTGCGGGCGATCTACAGCATGCCGACCTTGCACAATCCCTTGGGTTGGGTGACGCCGATCGAACAGCGCGAGCAGTTGGTCGCGCTCGCCCGCCGCCATGATCTGACGATCATCGAAGACGCGGCCTACGCCTTTCTGGTGGAAAACCCACCGCGCACCCTGGTCGATCTGGCACCGGAACGCACGGTGTACGTGTCGGGACTGTCGAAGAATATCGCCACCGGCCTGCGCGTCGGCTTCATTGCCGCGCCGCTGCACACGGTGCCGGCGCTGGAGCGGATCATTCGCGCCACCACCTGGAACACTCCCGGGGTGATGACCGCAATGGCTTGCAGCTGGCTCGATGACGGTACCGTCACCCTGCTGGAACAACAAAAGCGCGACGACGCCAAGGCCCGGCAAATGCTTGCCACTGAGTTACTGCAAGGGCTGACGTGCATCGGACATCCAGCTTCATACTTCTTGTGGCTGCCGCTGCCAGAAGACGTGCGCGCCGATCAGATGGTGGTGGAATTGATGCACGAGCAGATTTCGGTGACGACTGCCGAGCCGTTCGCGGTGTCGACGCATGTGCCGCATGCGATTCGGCTGGCGTTGGGGTCGGTGCCGATGGACGTCTTGCGCCAGGCATTGATCACCGTCAGAAAGGTCATCGGCGCTTATCTGTAAAAATACTGACTGTGAAATACACCTGTGGCGAGGGCGCTTGCTCCCGCTGGCCTGCAGCGCAGGNGCCCATATTGGGGTCGCCACGCAACCCAGCGGGAGCAAGTGCCCTCGCCACAAAATGTTAGCCTTGCCTCGACTGCATCACACCGTTCTGGATTGCCCGATGAAAAACACCGCTTCATTTCTTCTTGCCTTGGCCGCAACCGCCGTGCTGTTCAGCTCAACCGCCCGCGCCGCAGGCGATCCGGCAGCCGGCGAGAAGATCTTTCCACGTCTGTGCGGCGGCTGCCATCAGGTTGGCCCGGACGCGCGCCCGGGGTTCGGCCCGCAACTCAACGGCATCATCGGCCGAGCAGCCGGAACCTCGGCCAATTACGTGTATTCCGAGGCGATGAAAAACTCGGGCAAGACCTGGGACCGCGAAACGCTGACCGCGTATCTGAAAGATCCAAAAGGCGTGGTGCCGGGCACGCGAATGATTTTCTGGGGGCTGAGTGACGAGGAGAAGATCGATAATTTGCTGGCGTATCTGCAGCAGTTCGCCAACTAAAGAGTTTTCTCGACCTGCGCGGCAAACCACTGCATGACCACCGCGCACGCCGCATGCGAAGCCGCCGCCGGTTGCAGGCATAACACGTAAATTCCGCCCGTCTTCAGCAGTGGTCCGAACGGCACCCCCAACACGCCCAATGCCAGCTCATCGAGGTTGTGTTCACCGTGGAGGAGCGGCCGGCGGCGATTGCGCGGTTGTGGACCAAGTTGAAGACCAATACCTGAGTTCGCTCGTTTGATCCGGGTCAGGCACGCAAGCCTGACTCTCCAGCTCATACGGATTCAAGAAATGCAGGTGGCGGGCGATACGACTGTCACCCATGTTCTGGATCCTGCCTGATATGAAGAAGATTCTCGGTATTGTTTGTGCGCTGGCATTGCTCTCTGGTTGCGTAACCAAAAACCTCAGCACTGAAGACCGCCAGCAAATCAGGACCCTCAAGGTGTTGCCGGTGTTTGTTGCGGTCGACAATTTCCAGTACACCAGCATGACTCAGGCATGGGGCGCAGGCCTGGGCGCGGGTGCCGGCGCAGCAACCGGCATGGTGGCCGGTGCATCCTCTGCCGGTACAGCAGCACTGACCGGGGCAGGCTCCGTGGCCGGTACTAAAACGGGCGATGTGCTGACTGGCGATATTTCCCGAGCGATCCAGAACAATATGAAAGCCAACGGTATCGACCTGAGTCAGTTGATCCGCCAGAGTTTCGTCAAACGCATCCAGCAGGAACGAGTCTTCACTGTCGTGGGTGAGGGCGAGCAGGCTGACGCCGAAGTGGAAATCCTCGTGATGCAGTGGGGACTTTCCCTGAAGAACTACAGCACCGTGCTGTACCCGGTTATCGGCGCCAATGCGTCCATCAAGCGCAATGGCTCTGCGGTATGGCGTAACTTCGAAACCATTTCAGTGTTCAACGACGCCAACACCATCGCCTATGCACCTGAGCAATATGCGACTGACCCCGAGGCATTGCGCACGGCGTTCACCCATGTTTCCGATCTGGTGATGAAAAAGCTTGTCGATGACTTGAAACCTTGATTTTTCGGCGAGGGCAACTCGACTCCTTACACCTCGCTGATCAAGCCACCTGATTACGACCCGCCGCTTTCGCCTGATACAGCTGCTGATCGGCACGTTTGATCAGCATCGTGTGACTGTTGTCCGCCGGATCGGCCAGCGCGACGCCAATGCTTACCGTGACCTGTCCGATGTTGGGAAAGTGCGCCTGTGCCACGGCAACACGGATCTTTTCGGCTACCACCTCTGGCGTATCAGGCTGGGCAACTTCCGGCAGCAGTACGGCGAACTCCTCGCCGCCATAACGGGCAACGAAATCAGTGGCGCGCACGCTGACCTGAATGAGTTGCGCCAATTGCTGCAGCACGTCGTCGCCAATCGCATGGCCGTAGGTGTCGTTGATGCGCTTGAAATGGTCGGCATCAATCAGCAGCAGGGCAAACGGTCGCCCGGTGCGGCGGAACAGCAGGCTGTACTCGCTGATTTTTTCGTCGAAGCGACGGCGGTTGTAGACGCCGGTCAGGGCATCGTGGGTCGCCAGGTTCAACAGTTCGGCATTGGCCTGCATGAGTGCGGCGGTGCGCTGGGCGACGGTGGCTTCCAGGGAGGCGTTGGCTTCCTGCAGTTCGCGTTCCTTGGTCAGCAGCGACTGGGTCATGGCGTCAATCGACTGCCCCAACTGGGCGATTTCCCGCACCGGGTGTTGCAGCGGGAAGTGTGCGCCGGGCTGCTGGTTCTGCACCTGTTTGGCTGAATGCGCGAGTTGCTCGATGGGCCGGCTCAGGTACTGCGCCAGGTAATACGCCACCAGCCCGAACGCGACGGCGGCGGCCACACCCAGCAGCAGCAATTTATAGAGCAGCAGGCGTGCCGGTTCGAGCGCGGTGTCCAATGGCTGGCGCACGGCAATCGACCATGACAGCGCGGTGCTCGAAGGCGTCGGTACGGTGACCATGCTGGTCAGGTAACCGTTGCCGACCGACCAGCCCGGCGACTTCGAATCATTCACCGCCAGTTGCTGGCCCATCAGCGCTTCCGGGTACAGCACCTTGCCATCGTGATCAATGATCAGCGCTTCGATATCCGGCGAGGCATTTTTATGCGAGAACGCTGCCGATTCGACGATGCGCGTCACCCAGCTCCAGTGCGCGTGCGCCCCCAGTACGCCAATCACCTGGCCGTCGGCGTTGCGGATCGGGGCGGCGAAATCGATGAAGCGCAGCGGTTCGCCGTTGGGTGTTGCCGGTAGCAGTTTGGCCAGCAACACCGCTTCGTGCGGGTCACCGGTGTATTCGCCCCGCAGACCCGCCTGAAACCATGGGCGTTGCTGCACCGATTGCCCGACCAGCAAATTATTGACCGCTTGATGCACATGGCCCTCGGCATCGGTCACGCCCATCCACGCATACTCGGCACGGGCCTGGGTGCGCAGTTGCATTGACTTGAGAATCGCCGGGTTGTCGAGGTCGCCACGTTCCAGATGCGGCGCACGGCTGAGCAGGTAAACCTCCAGTTGGCGTTCGCGCAACTGGTCACCGAGCAGCGTCGCCGCCGAACGCGCGGTATTGAGCAGGGCACTGCCGCTGGCCTGTTTCATCTGTTCGGTGGCGATATGGCCGACATAGAAGCCGACGCTCACCAGGGTCAGCAGGGACAAACCGGCGAACCAGAGGGTCAGGTGGCTTCTCAGACTGGCTTTGAGCATGGGCAGGCAAATTCTGTTTGGACGTTGTGGCCGCATGGTATGCGCATTAAGCGTCGGGCTGCCAGTCGGTCGCTTCGGATAAGCGCCGTCGGAAGTTTCGCCGATGCTCTACAGGGCAGGATCCGTTCTGACGCTGATTGTTGAAAAGAACCACGCCTGCTAACGACAAAATGAAAAAGCCCGGCTGATCAGGCCGGGCTTTCCTTGACTGCTTTAGAACTGGTGTTTCAGGCGTTACGGCTTTCGATCAGACGATCCGAACCACCTTCGGCTACACGGCGTTCCTGCAGACGATCCGAGCCACCTTCAGCCACACGGCGTTCCAGCAGACGATCCGAACCACCTTCGGCTACACGGCGTTCCAGCAGACGATCCGAACCACCTTCAGCCACACGGCGCTCCAGCAGACGATCCGAGCCACCTTCAGCCACGCGGCGTTCCTGCAGACGATCCGAGCCACCTTCAGCCACGCGGCGTTCCTGCAGACGGTCCGAGCCACCTTCAGCCAAACGGCTTTCAATCAACTTGTCCGAGCCGCCTTCAGCGACCAGGGTGTGAGCGGGTGTTGCTGCAAAAGCGTTAACTGCAAGAACCGAGAAAGCGATGCCGAGGATGGTTTGGCGTTTCATGATCGTGTGCTCCGGGGTGTATTGGGTTGGTATGGAGCTGATGTTACGCCGCGGATTTTTTATGAGAACTTCATTGACGTGATGGTGACTATCGACGCCAGCGATGTATGCCGCAACCCCTGATTTAAAGCTTCGGCGCCCGAATGCACAGCTCTCCAGTGGCACGGGTCAGGGCCAGTTCATGCAGTGCGTCGTGGGTCAGACTCTGCCGAGCCTTGGCCAGCAACGCCTGGCAATTCGGCTCGCGGCGGTGCGGCGCGAAGTCGGCGTACTGGCGCAGCAGGCGGGTTTGCAACTCGTCCAGGCGCGGACGAATCTGCTTCGCCAGATCCGGTCGCGGGGTGTCCGGCGCCGCCCCGGCCGCTTGCCATTGTGCGAGCAATCCGTACTGCACCAGTTTGTTCGCCTCCATCTGCGCGGCGATCAACTGAGCCACGTCTTCGGGGTCGAGCTGGTGTTCGGTCGCCAAAGTGCGGGCATTGGCGATGACCTGCGCTTCGCGCGGGCTGTCCTGAATCGGCTTGCCGCTGTCCCATTTGGTCAGTGCCACCAGATCGCCGATGTTCAGGCGTTCATTCAAGGTTGCCAGCAAGGGGCGCAACGATTCGATGGGGGCGGTGGCTTCGGCGGCGCCAGCCATGTGGCTGAAAACGACCAGCAGGGAACAGGTCAGGGCATTTCGCAACGGGGTCATGGGCAGGTGCGTTCCACGGAAAATAGTGCCGTCATTTAAGCCTTGCGCAGAGGCGATGTCGACCGACTTTAACCTGCGCATCTAGCGTAATATCCAACGCATCTCCCACCCCGAGACGGATCCTCAATGCAAACCCCTGGCACCCGCAAACCGCTCTGGCAAACCTACCTGTTGTTCCTCGCGCCGATGGTGCTGTCCAATTTTCTGCAATCGATGTCGGGCACGGTCAACAGCATTTACATCGGGCAAATGCTCGGGACTCAGGCGTTGGCAGCGGTGTCGGGGATGTTTCCGGTGATCTTTTTCTTCATTGCGCTGGTGATCGGTCTGGGCGCGGGTGCCGGGGTGTTGATCGGTCAGGCATGGGGTGCGCGCGAGGCGCACATGGTCAAGGCAATCACCGGGGCGACGCTGCTCTTGGGGGTGTTGATCGGCTTGCTCGCCGCGGTGCTGGGCAGTGTCTTTGCGCGGCAGGCGTTGCAGGGGCTGGGGACGCCGGTGGATGTGCTGGACGACGCGGTGGCGTATGCGCACGTGATGATGTGGATTCTGCCGTCGATGCTGGTGTTTGTGCTGTTCACGCAATTGCTGCGCGGGGTCAGCGACACCGTATCGCCATTGTTGGCGCTGATGGTATCGACCTCGGTCGGGCTGGCGCTGACCCCGGCGCTGATTCGTGGCTGGTTCGGTTTGCCCCAGTTGGGCATCCAGAGCGCGGCCTTCGCCGGTCTGGCTGGCAACCTGTCGGCCATGGCGTGGCTGGCCTGGCGGTTGATTCGCAACAACCATCCGCTGGCGCCGGACCGCGAGTTCTTCGCGGCACTGCGGCTGGACAGGGCGATTCTGGGCAAGGTGCTGCGCATCGGCCTGCCGACCGGGGTGCAGATGATCGTGTTGTCGCTGTCGGAGCTGGTGATTCTGGCGCTGGTCAACCAGCACGGCTCGCAGGCGACGGCGGCGTATGGCGCGGTGACGCAGATCGTCAACTACGTGCAGTTTCCGGCGCTGTCGATTGCCATCACCGCCTCGATCCTTGGCGCCCAGGCCATCGGTGCCGGGCACCTGCAGCGCCTGGCCGCGATCCTGCGCACCGGGCTGTTGATCAACGTGTGCCTGACCGGTGGCTTGATCGTGCTCGGTTACCTGTTATCGCACTGGTTGCTGGGACTGTTCCTGACCGAAGAATCGACCCGGGCGATGGCTGAGCACTTGTTGCACATCATGTTGTGGAGCCTGCTGGTGTTTGGTTTCCAGGCGATCATCGGCGGCATCATGCGCGCCAGCGGCACGGTGCTGGTGCCGGTGGCAATCGCCATCGTCTGCGTGGTCGGCGTGCAGTTGCCGGCGGCTTACTGGCTGGACGGGCAGTACGGTTTGCAGGGAGTGTGGATGGCGTTTCCGGTGGCGTATCTGGGCATGCTGGTGTTGCAGACGCTGTATTACAAACTGGTCTGGCAGCATCAGAAGATCGAGCGGCTGGTCTGAGCCTGAGCCACACCGGCGGACAGATGACATGGCACAACTGCCGGTTGTTTGCTTAAGTCAATCGAGGCCTCGAAGGTTTGCCCTGTCCGGAGAATCCCATGCGTGTCCGATTCACCGCTGTGGCACTGTTCACCGGCCTGTGCGTCATGACCTGCGCGCAGGCCGCTGAATACAATCGCGTCAACACTACCGCCAGCAAGATCAGCTTCATTTACAAGCAATTCGGCGACCAGGTCTATGGCACCTTCGGCAAGTTCGACGCGACGCTGCAGTTCGACAGCGACAACCTCGCCAACGCCCACACCACGCTGCACATCGACCTGGCCAGCATCGATGCCGGCAGCGACGACGCCAATACCGAGCTGGTGAAACCGGCGTGGTTCGATACCCAGCGCTTTCCTGAGGCGGTGTTCGTATCCAGCCGTTTTACCCGCGTGGCGAACAACCGCTATCTGGTCGCCGGTCTGCTCACCGTCAAAGGCATTACCCGCGAGGTGCAGGTGCCGGTCGAGCTGAAGCCGGACAGCGCGATCGGCATTTTCGACGGCGAGCTGGTGCTCAAGCGCAGCGAATTCGGGCTCGGAGCGGGGGAGTGGGCGGATACCGTGGTGTCCAATGACATTGCCATTTCCTTCAAGGTGGTGGCGCCACAGCAGTGACGCCAGTCTTTCAGGTCAGTAGGCGCGCCAGTGCCCCGGCACCCAGCGCCATTCATGACCACCCCAGCGGTAATGACCAGCGACCCAGTGATAGCCCGGCGCAGGCATCACCGGCACCACTTCCACGGGCGGTGGTGGCCGGTGCGGACGGACCGGTTCGACGACGCAACCGGACAGGGTGATCGCCACCAGTGCGGCGGCGAGCAAGGCTTTAATGCTTCTGGACATGGGTTGTTCCTTATGGAAGAAGTGTGCAGGTCGACGGCCAATCAGCGCACCCAGCGCCCTTCAACCCAGAACCAGTTCGGCCCGCGTGCCTGCCAGTGCCCCGGTCGCCAGTGCGCACCATGACGCACCGGTTGCCAATGGCCGGGCATCCACACGTAACCGCGTCCTTCCCAGCGCCAGTGGCCCTGATCCCAGACATACCCGGGACGCGCGCCGGGCATCACTTCCATGCGCATCGGCGGTGGGGCTTGCTGGACGATCACCACCTGCTGGGCAAACGCTGGCGCACTGGCCAGCGCCGCCAGCGTCATCGGCACCAGCAGCAGGGTCTTTCGCCATTTGAACAGTGAACGCAACACGCTCATGAAAACTCCTCAAGGCCTGCGTGAAAAAGTGAACGCAGCTGAAGAATTGGACGCCAAATCGGCGAAAAATCCGCTTCACGGAGGATGAAATTTTCTTCAGGTCAACCGCGAGCTTCCCTGTAGAAGCTGCCGCAGGCTGCGATCTTTTGATCTTGCTTCTATAAAGCCAAAAGATCGCAGCCTTCGGCAGCTCCTACACAGAGCAGGCGTCGGGACAGGGTATGATGGCGCGGTTTTTCGCCGGAGTTCACCCGTCATGTCACGTATCACCCACTACAAATCCCCATGCCCCGAAAGCGTCAACAGCCAGATTCTGCAACTGGTGGTCGATTACCTCACCGACATCAGCGCGGTCGGTCTTGGCCCGAGCAACCTGCTGTACAACGTCTATCAGTACGCGGTCGGTTATGAGGTGCATCTGTATCTGGAGGCGCTGAACGGCGAGAAGGGCACCGAGGTGGAGTTGCTGGTGGCGACGGCCGAGGATGATCCGGAGCAGGTCACCGGTTTCCTTTTGTACTTGCCGGTGCAGGGCGACTGGGAAGCGTGCAGCGTTGCCTACATGGCCGTGCGCGAAGGCTATCGGCGTCAGGGCGTGGCGCGGGCGATGATCGGCGAGATGGTCAGCCGTTACCCGCATGCCGAACTGACCTGCAGTGTCGGCAAGGTGCCGTATTTCGAAGCGCTGGGGTTCGAGGTGATCGGCGCTCGCGAAACCCAAGTGCTGATGAGCACCCGGCATTACCGCAGCAACGGCCTGCGCGGTTTTATCGACACCACACCGATCTACCGCTCGCTGGAAGTGCAGCAGATCCACACCTACCTGCTGCAGAAGAACGGCAAGCGCGCGATGCTCGATGCCGAGAAACAGCGCGACCGGCATCTGGATCAGGTCACCCGACACACTGAAGAATTCGTGCGCCAGCGGCTGACGTTGCACTGAGTCAGCGGCAAAAAACGGACAAAAAAAGAGCCTCAAGGCTCTTTGATGGGGAGAAGTAGAGCCCATGAGGCTCAAGCTGCGCATGAAACAGGGAACGGGCTTGATTTGGGGTTCAGAACACCCGATCCCTACACAGGCGCTCAGGAGTGAAGCGCCTGCGTATCTTCATCATGGGAACGCGCGGGGGCTGACTCAAGTACCGCGTGTCGAAATCCTGATAGGGCGCCGAGCGGATGATGACGTGGTCGTTGAGCACCGCTGACTCCCTCTGTAGGAGCTGCGGCACGCTGCGATCTTTTGATTTATGAAAGCAAGGTCAAAAGATCGCAGCGTGCCGCAGCTCCAACAGGTCAGCGGGCGCCGGGCCAGCCGGCCTTGGCGAGGGCGGCGAGCAGCGTTTCCTTATCCAGCCCCGGCACCGCATGCCCGTTGCCCTCGGTGCTCTCACTGGCGAGCAGGGCGTTGATGATCGCTTCTTCGACCGCTTCGGTGGCGGCCAGGAACAGCTCGCTGATGTGGTCGTTGTTGACCATGCGCAAGCCGTCGCAGGTCGGCGCGCCTTTGCCTTCGTAAGCCGCGGGCGGCACCTGTTCGTTGCCGGTGGCGAAGGCGATGAAGATGTCGCCGCTGTGATCTTCGTTACCACCGCCGCTGCGCGCCAGACCAAGGCTGGCGCGCTGTGCCAGACGCGTGCATTGATGCGGCAGCAGTGGCGCGTCGGTCGCCAGGCAGACCACGATCGAACCCATGCCCGGATGCGGCAGCGAGGCACGCAAGAACGGCGAATCCACTTGTTCCATATAACGGCCCACCGGATAACCGTCGACCCGCAACTCGCTGCGAATGCCGTGGTTGGCCTGCACGATCGCACCCACCGTCCAGCCGCCCTGAGCGCTGCTCAAACGCCGTGAGGCGCTGCCGATGCCACCCTTGAATTCATGGCAGATCATGCCGCTGCCGCCACCGACAGCGCCTTCTTCAACGGCACCGGCATGCGCGCAATTCAGTGCCTCGGCGACATGTTCGGGTTTGACGTGAAAACCGTTGATGTCGTTGAGCAAGCCATCGAAGGTTTCCAGCACCACCGGCATGTTCCAGTAGAGGCGACCGTCGTCCGGTTGCTGTTGGCGGTCCAGCGCAATCAGTGCATCGCGCACCACGCCGAGGCTATGGGTGTTGGTAAAGGCGATGGGACTGGTCAGCAGCCCGGCCTCGCGAATCCACTCAAGGCCGGTGGCATCGCCGTTGCCATTGAGTACATGCACCCCGGCAAAACACGGTTGCTGGTTGCTTGAGCCACGGCGCGGTTCGATCACGGTGACGCCGGTGCAGATGTCGCGTCCGGTGTCGCTGCGGCCACGCACGTTACTGTGGCCGACGCGCACGCCGGGGACATCGGTGATGGCGTTGAGCGGGCCGGGTTGCAGTTGGCCGATGCGGATGTTGAGGTCACGGGCACGGGGTTTCATGGGTTGTCTCTCTATAACAAGGCAGAAATGAATGAGTGGGGCTGAACACCAAACCCTGTGGGAGCGTGGCTTGCCCGCGAAGGCGTCCGTCCAGCCCANCTCCGTTATCGCGGGCAAGCCACGCTCCCACAGGTTTTGTGTGGTTTGCAGGTGGGGTTACTGACCGTTCTTGACCTTGCTCCACACCCGCGTGCGCACGCGTTCGGTGGCTTTGGGCAGCGGCTCCAGGGTGTACAACGTGGCCATCGCCGCCGCTGATGGATACACCGCCGGGTTATCCCGCGTGGCTGCGGCCACCAGCGGGGTCGCGGCGCGGTTGCCGTTGGGGTACGACAGGTGATCACTGACCGGCGCGATCACTTCCGGGCGCAGCAGGTAGTCGATGAACGCCAGGCCCTGAGTGCGGTTCGGCGCATCCTTGAGCAGCACCAGCGTGTCGAACCACATCGGCGCGCCTTCCTTCGGCAGGCTGTAGGCGATCTTCACACCGTTGTTGGCCTGCTCGGCGTTGGTCTTGGCTTCGAGCATCGCCCCGGACCAGCCGACCGCCACGCAGATGTTGCCGTTGGACAGGTCACTGATGAATTTCGACGAGTTGAAGTAGGCAATGTGCGGGCGCAGCTTGAGCAGCAGCGCTTCGGCTTTCTGATAGTCCTCGGGGTTGGTGCTGTTGGGCGGCAACCCGAGGTAGTGCAGGGCCACCGGGAGCATTTCCGATGGCGAGTCGAGCATCGCCACCCCGCACTGGCCAAGCTTGGCGAGGTTCTCTTCCTTGAATACCAGGTCCCAGGAGTCCAGCGGCGCCTTGTCGCCGAGGGCGGCGCGCACCTTGTCGACGTTGTAGCCGATGCCGTTGGTGCCCCACAGATAAGGCACGGCGTATTGATTGCCGGGGTCGTTGTTGGCCAGTTTGCTCAGCAGATCGCTGTCCAGATTCTTCCAGCCCGGCAGTTGATCGCGCGGCAGCGGGGCGAGGGCGCCGGCCTTGATCAGCGTCGGCAGGCTGAAGTTGCTCGCCACCACCACGTCGTAACCGCTGCGGCTGGTCAACAGTTTGCCTTCGAGCACCTCGGCACTGTCGAAGGTGTCGTAAACCGGCTGAATGCCGCTGTCGCGCTTGAAATCAGCCAGGGTCGTGGGGCCGATGTAGTCGTACCAGTTGTAGACGTGCACGCTCGGTGCGTCGGCGGCACTGGCAGCGAATGTAACGCCCAGACAGGCGAGCAGGCCAAGGTTGATGCCCCGGTTGATATAGCCACGACGACAACGCATGATGCGGCACTCCTGGCCTGCGGCAGGCCGGTGATTGACAGGAGTGCTCAGCCTATCGGGGCGGGCGCGCCTGACCCATTCCCATCATGGGTTACACAAAAGGGGTAGTGCGTGGACGCGTTGTTGCAGGAGTTGCCGGTGCATCAAAGTCTGGCGCGGGTGTTTGCCGCCGTCGGCCACGACGGGTTCTGGCGTGCGCTGGTCGACACGCTGCGCCTGCTGGTGCCGCTGGACAACGCATTGGTGGCGCTGATGAAGGCGGGGCAGGCACCGCAATTGCTGATCGACTTCGACAGCAAGGGCCGCGCCGACGAGCAGGAAGAACTGGCCAGCTACACCGCTGGCATGTACCTGCTCGATCCGTTCTACCAAACCGCCTCGACCGGCATCGCCGACGGCCTGCACAGCCTGGCCTCGGTGGCGCCCGACCAGTTTCTGCACAGCGAGTATTACCAGAGCTACTTTCGCTCGGTGGTCGGTGAGGACGAGTTGCAGTTCATGATCAACATCGACGGCGGTGTACTGGGCCTGTCGCTGGGGCGCTCGACGGCTTTCGATCTGGTCGAGCAGGGCCGTCTGTTGTGCGTGCGCGACTGGGTGCTGGCGGCGATGCGCCGTCACGTGCAGCTATTGCCGCCGCAAGGGACGGGCACCGAGCCGGTGGCGGGGGATCTGGCGACGCTGCTCGATCGCTTCGACGCGCGCCTGACCCTGCGCGAAGTCGACACCGCGCGGCTGATTCTGCAAGGGTTCTCCAGCAAGGCCATCGCCCAGCAGATGGGGATTTCGCCGGAGACGGTGAAGGTGCATCGGCGCAATCTCTATCACAAGCTCAACGTGAACGGGCATGGTGAACTGTTTGCGCTGGTGTTGCGTCCCCCCGCCTCCTGATCCACATCCGCCCCTCCTGTGGGAGCGAGCCTGCTCGCGAAAGCGTTCTGTCAGTTGGTGAAATCCTGGCTGACACACCGCATTCGCGAGCAGGCTCGCTCCCACATGGGTTATCGGGGTGTCAGGTCAGTCGAAGCGTTTGAACACCAGCGCCTTCAGGCCGCTCTCGGGATCGACATCCGGAAACTCCGGCGGATTCTCCAGCCGCTGCTCAAAGCGAAGACTCGGCGCCTCTTGAGTCACGCCATCAATCAAAAAGCCCGAACCCAACGACGGATCATTCATGCACGCCAGCACCGTGCCGTCTGCCGTGAGCAATTCCGGCAAACGACGCAGCACCCGCTGGTAATCCTTGGTCAGCAGGAAACTGCCTTTCTGGAACGATGGCGGGTCGATGATCACCAGGTCGTACGGGCCGCTGTTGATCACCTTGCCCCAGGACTTGAACAGGTCGTGGCCGAGGAAGCTCACCTTGCTCAGGTCATGCCCGTTCAAGCGGTGATTGTCGCGACCACGGCTCAGCGCGGCGCGGGACATGTCGAGGTTGACCACATGGCGGGCGCCACCTTCGATCGCCGCCACGGAAAACCCGCAGGTGTAGGCGAACAGGTTCAGCACGCGTTTGCCCGCCGCTTGTTCACGCACCCAGTTGCGCCCGTAGCGCATGTCGAGAAACAGCCCGGCGTTCTGCTTGCGGCCCAGATCGACGCGGTATTGCAAGCCGCCCTCGACGATGCTCATCTCGTCGATGGCATCCCCCAGCAACCATTCGGCGGTGCTTTGCGGCAAATAGCGATGCTGCAGCAGCAGGGTGTGGGCGTCGGACTGCTGCCACTCGGCCGAGGTGCTGAGGTCGAGCAGCACGTGCTTGAGCGCTTCGAGCTGTTCCGGTGCCGGTTCCTTGAACAGCGAGACCAGCACCACGCCTTGCAGCCAGTCCACCGTCAGCTGTTCCAGCCCCGGCCAGCAACGCCCGCGGCCATGGAACAGGCGACGGGTTTCGCTCGGTGCGGCCGCCAGTGCTGGCAACAAGTGGGCGCGGAGGGTGGCGAGGGCTTCAGGGTTCATCAGTCACGGTCGGCAAGCAAAAGGGCCGGCATTTTAACCACAAAAACCGCCTGACGAACGCCCGACAGCCAAGGCCACTGACGACTGTTAAGAAAAGACCTGTATCAAAAATGAATTTATACAGGGCGCGCTGCTCATACCTGATAAGCAGCGGATTTGAGCCGCTAAGTCGTTAATGCAATTCAGGGAGTGCCAGTTCATGAGTCCAACACCGACGCCGAGCGCGCACCTTCCTGGCGGGTTGATTCTGGTGGTTGAGGACGACCCGTTGATTCTGGAATTTCTCTGCGAAATTCTTCAGGAGGAAGGTTTCAAGGTCGAGCCGCAAACCAGTGCGGATGCCGCCAAGCTGTATCTGGAGGCACACGCGCCGGAAGTTGCGCTGCTGCTGACCGACATCACCATGCCCGGTGAAATCAACGGCGCGGGGCTCGCCAATCTGGTCGGCGAGCGCTGGCCGGACAAACCGGTGATGGTCATGTCCGGTTATGAAACGCCGGAGACCTCCGGGGTCAAGCATCCGGTGGCGTTCATCAAAAAGCCCTGGGCCATCGGCCAGTTGCTCGATTGTGTCGACAGCGCGTTCAAATCCAAGGCCGCGCGTCTGCACTGAGTCTTCGGGTCGAACTGCCGGGCAAAAATGCTACATTGCCCGGCCAATCCGCCCAGTTCTGTCAAAGGATGCGACCTTTTGTCTGCTCACGATAACGTCTTCGATCGCGCGTTCGGCGCGTTCCTGTTCGACATGGACGGCACCGTCCTCAATTCCATTGCTGCTGCCGAGCGCGTCTGGGCGGCGTGGGCTGAACGCCACGGCGTGGATGTCGAAACGTTTCTGCCGACCATTCACGGTGCCCGCGCCATCGACACCATCCGCCGGCTGAACCTGCCGGGGGTTGATGCCGAGGCGCAAGCGGCGTTCATCGCGCAGGCGGAAATCGATGATGTCGAAGGGATTGTGCAGATTCCCGGGGCCGCGGCGTTTCTCGACAGCCTGCCTGCGCAGCGTTGGGCGATGGTGACGTCGGCGCCTCGGGATCTGGCGTTGCGCCGCATGGCGGCGGCGGGGATTGCCGAGCCAGCGGTGATGATTACGGCTGAGGATGTGACGGCCGGCAAGCCTGATCCGGCGGGTTATCGTCTGGCCGCGCAGCGTCTGGGGCTTGATCCCGCCGATTGCCTGATTTTCGAAGACGCCACCGTCGGCATCCAGGCTGCTGAAGCGGCCGGAGCGGCGCTGATGATCATCACCACAACGCACCAGCATCCGCTCGACACCCGCCACGCGACGATCGACAGTTATGAGTCGCTGAGCGTCACCTTCAACAGCCAAGGCCAGCTGCACCTGCAAAAGACCTGACACAACACAATCTCTGTAGGAGCTGCCGCAGGCTGCGATCTTTTGACCTTGCTTTTGAAAATCAAAGACAAAAGATCGCAGCCTTCGGCAGCTCCTACAGGGGTCAGTAGATTCCCGGTAACAACCGCCAGCTACGTGCGCAATAAGCCTCGTACTCCGCACCAAACTGCCCGCGCAGCAACGCTTCTTCCGAGTGGATACGCGCGATCAACGGAATCAATGTCAGCGCCGCCAGAATCAACCCGACACTGGAACGAAACGCCAGCGCCCAGCCCACGGCATTGACCACCAAGCCCAGGTAGCTCGGGTTGCGCAGGCGCGTGTAAATGCCGTCGGTGACCAACCGATGCCCCGGCTGAATCGCCACCAACCCGCTGAACCGTCGGCCCAGCACAAACACCGGCCACAGTCGCAGCGCGCCACCGACGATAAACAGCAGCGCGCCGAGCCAGCGCACGCCTTCAGCGCCGAAGGTCCAGAAGTCGATGCGATCGCAGTACGCCGGCAGAAAACCGCTGAGCAGACCGATGACGCCGAACGCCGGAATCACCCAGCGATTGGCCCGATCCTCGCGCTCGCCCGAGCTCATGTTCACATCGGTGAACAGCGACGCCAGCACCATCAATACCGTGGCCAGCGCCACCAGCACCAGCGCCCCCTGCGAGAAGAACACCGCCGGCCCGCCGATGCCCCACACCGCCAGCCCCAGATAGGCCAGGGTGGCCAGCACCGCGACCACGGTCATTTGCGCAGACATTTTCATGGTGTTCTCTAAAAAGCAGCTGACCCTTTCAGTGTAGAACGCCGCTCAACCCGTGAAGGCGTCGGATTGTTCGCGACCGGTCTTTGGTCGGCCACGTCTTCATGCGGGCGACATCGCGTCTACGCTGATCCATTCCTTCTATTCGTCCGTGTATTGCCTATTGAAGAGGTGAACCCATGAAAATCGACTTGAGTGGAAAACTGGCCATCGTCAGCGGCAGCACGGGTGGCATTGGTCTGGGCATCAGCCAGTCGCTGGCCGAAGCCGGCGCCACGGTGGTGGTCATCGGGCGTGAAGCGACCAAGGTCGAGCAAGCGCTGGCGAGCATTCGGCAGCAGGTGCCGGGTGCGCAATTGCGGGGTCTGACGGCGGATCTGGGCACCGCCGAAGGCGCGGAAAAACTCTTCGCCGCTGAACCGCGTACAGACATTCTGGTGAACAACCTGGGGATCTTCGACGCCGTGGATTTCTTCGACACCCCGGACAGCGAGTGGACGCGCTTCTATGAGGTCAACGTGATTTCCGGCGTGCGCCTGTCGCGCCATTACGCGCCGGCGATGGTCGAGCAGGGTTGGGGGCGGATCATTTTCCTGTCTTCGGAATCCGGCGTGGCCACCCCGGCCGACATGCTCAACTATGGCGTGACCAAAAGCGCCAACCTCGCGGTGTCCCATGGCTTGGCCAAGCGTCTGGCCGGCACAGGCGTGACGGTCAATGCGATCCTGCCGGGGCCGACCTTTACCGGCGGCGTGGAGCACATGCTCAAGGACGCCGCGGCCGAGTCCGGTCGCAACCTGCGCGATGAAGCCGACGCTTTCGTCCGCCGGGCGCGGCCGACCTCGATCATCCAGCGGGTGGCCGACGTTGCCGAGGTGGCGCATCTGGTCACGTACATCGCCTCGCCGTTTTCCTCCGCCACCACGGGCGCGGCCTTGCGCGTGGATGGCGGTGTAGTCGACAGTATGGCGATCTGAGTTCAACGGCCTCTATCCGGGTGGCCTTGAGGCGTTGCGGGCCAATTCCCCGGCCTGATCATCCAACACAAAAAACGGTGGGAGCTGGCTTGCTAGCGATGACGGTGTTTCAGTCGAATAGATATTGACTGGACCGCCGCCATCGCTGGCAAGCCAGCTCCCACAGGGGATGTATCAGTTTGAAAGATCGGGCGAATTCAGGACTGCGAAATCAAACTCTGCCGGCAATCCAGCACCAGCTTCGCACCGCCCAGCTCACTGCTGCCCACCTCAAGATTGAAGCCATGCAGGCTGACAATCGCCGCGACAATTGACAGGCCCAGGCCAAAGCCGCTCTGCGGTTGCCCGCCTTCGGCCCGATAGAAGCGCTGGAACACCGCCTCACGTTCAGCTTCGGGAATCCCCGGCCCGGAATCGTGGACTTCGATCCGCGCATGCCCGCCGTCATTCACGCCGCGCAAAATCACCGTGCCACCCGCCGGGGTGAACTTGATCGAGTTGCTCAACAGATTGGCCAGCGCCTCGAACAACAACGCGCGGTCGCCATTGAGGGGCGGCAGGGTTTCCGGCATGTTCAGCACGAACAGCAGTTCGCCTTCTTCGGCCAGTGGCAGGTAAAACTCATGCAATTCTTCCAGCAATTGCACTGGATCGAGCTCGACAAATCCTGAGCGCCGTTGACGATCTTCCAATTCGGAAATCCGCAGCAAGCCGCGAAACCGCGCCATCAGCGTATCGGCCTCGGCCAGCACCAGATCCAGTTGCGCCGCTGCTGGCGAACCTTCGCCGGCCTGTTGCTGCATGCGATACAGCTGCGCGCGCAGGCGCGTCAGTGGCGTGCGCAAGTCATGGGCGATGTTGTCGCACACGCCTTTGACTTCGTGCATCAGCCGTTCGATGCGATCGAGCATGGCGTTGACGATGGCGGCGAGCATGTCCAGTTCGTCGCGGCGGTTGGACAGCGGCAAACGGTGAGTCAGGTCGCCGGCGACAATGGCCTGGGCGCTGTCCTGAATCGCGCGGATGCGCCGCAGCGGCCGACGGCGCAACAAATGCCAGCCGGCAATCCCCGGCAGGATCGTCAGTGACACACCCCAGAACAAGGCATGCAAAATGATCCGCGTCACGGCGAACAACGAACCGTTATCGCGCAACAACACCAGCCAGCGACCGTCGCGGGTCTGGGTTGCCACCGCGTCGCAGCTGTCGGCGGGCAGGGTCGGGTCGTCGGAATCGGCGCAGTCATCCAGGGTGTGGATCTTGCCATCCAGCGGCAGGCCTTCGGGCAGTTGCTGCAAGGCGCCACCGAGGTACACGCCCTGAGCGTCGAACAGGCCGTAGGCGTCGATGCCGCGGATGTCGAAGGTCATGCTGGCGGCGAGTGCTTCTTCCAGTTGTTCACCGCGAAAGTGCGAAAACAGATGCTGACGTTGCATCAGCGAATGCTTGGCAAGGTTATCGAGGTAGCTGGAGACTTCGAAGTACATGACCCCCATGAGGATCGCGCTCCAGGCCACGAACAGCGAACTGTACAGCGCCAGCAGACGACTGCTGGAGGAGCGCCAGCCGTCAGACGGGTTCGGCAATGACATAACCCGAGCCCCGTACCGTGCGAATCAGCGGGACATTGCCCGCCGCGTCGATCTTCTTGCGCAGACGACCGATGTGCACGTCGATCAGGTTGGTGCCCGGGTCGAAGTGATAACCCCAGACTTCTTCGAAAATCATCATCCGCGACAGGATCTGGCCGCTGTTGCGCATGAGGAATTCCAGCAACTTGTATTCGGTCGGCAGCAGCGTCAGCACCTGTTCGGCGCGGCGTGCTTCGTGGCTGATCAGATCCAGTTCGAGGTCGGCCACCTGCAATGTGGTGGCCTGGGTGGCGACGCTGTTCTGGCGGCGCAGCAGCACTTCCACGCGCGCGGCCATTTCGTCGGTGGCGAACGGCTTGGTCAGGTAATCATCGCCGCCAGCCCGCAAGCCGCGCACACGCTCGTCGACATCGGAGAGCGCGCTGATCATCAGAATCGGCGTGGCCACGCCCATGGTGCGCAGGGTGGTGACGATGGCCAGGCCATCGAGTTCCGGCAGCATGCGGTCGAGGGTAATCAGGTCGTAGTTACCACTGACCGCACGGTCCAGACCTTCGCGGCCATTGTCGACCCAATCCACTTCCAGGCCGTGGCTGCTGAGTTCGGCAACGATTTCACGGGCAGTCACGGCGTCGTCTTCGATGGTCAAAATACGAGTCATAGAGCAGGCCTTGATCGGTTCAAACGGGATGGCAGCATTTTGCCAAGTATTTTCCGTCGCGCTTTAAATTAACTTTCATGTATAGCCTGTCACAAACGCAGATTCGGGTGCCCGGCTGTTTTGCCGTCAATGCAGAAAACCCGCTGCTTTGCGTGCATTGTTGCAAATTGCAATGAATAGAGAAGTTCAGTCTTTTTAAGTCGTTGAAAAATATAGATTTATTTAAAGTTGTCGACTGGCACGGTCGCTGCAATTCATCTGCTGACGAGTTGTAACACCATTTTTCATGCCTGGAGCACTACAACAATGAATAGATCCTCTGATGGGTTTTATCCGGCCTTCGAAGGAGAGTCGAGCAACGTGTCAGGCGTGTCCTGGGGCGCGATTTTCGCGGGCGCGGCGGCGGCTGCAGCACTGTCGATGATTCTGGTGCTGCTTGGCTTCGGTCTGGGATTCTCTGCCGTTTCACCTTGGGCCGGGGAGGGCGTCAGCGCCAAGAGCCTGGGGATTTCCACGATTGTCTGGCTGGCGGCGACGCAGATTATTGCCTCCGGCCTGGGTGGCTACATCGCCGGTCGCCTGCGGGTGAAGTGGGCCAACATGCACGGAGATGAAGTGTATTTCCGTGATACCGCCCATGGCTTCCTCGCCTGGTGTGTGGCGACGCTGGTCACCGCCGTGCTGGTCGTCGGCTCGGTGAGCAGTGTCATCAGCGGCGGCGTGCAGGCCGGTGCCAGTGTCGCCGGTGGCGCAGCCGCTGCCGCGACTCAGGCGGCCGGTACCGCTGCAGCAAACACCAGCAGCGATCAATACGGTTACTTCGTCGACAGCCTGTTTCGCGATGACCGTCCTGCGTCCGTCAGCGATGACGCCGCGCATGGTGCGGTGACCCGGATCTTCGCCCAGAGCCTGGCCAACGGCCAACTCAGCCCTGAAGACCGCACCTACCTCGCGCAACTGGTCGCACAGCGGACCAACCTGAGTCAGGCCGACGCCGAGAAACGTGTCGACGAGGTTTATGCGCGCACTCAAAAAGCCATTGCCGATGCCAAGGTCAAAGCCCAACAGGCGGCTGACACCGCTGCCAAAGTTGCTGCCTGGACGTCGCTGTGGATGTTCATTGCGCTGTTGGCCGGTGCGTTCTTCGCCAGCCTGGCAGCCACCTTCGGCGGCCGTCGTCGGGATGCAGTCGAGTACGTTGAAGTCGAGACTTACACCGCCACCACCACGCTGCCTCCAGTCCGTTAACAAGGAGAATCACCATGCGCTCTCTACTACTGTTTTTCCTCGGTGTGCCAATCCCGATCATTATCCTGATCGCCCTGTTCGTGCACTGATCCTGTTGCTCTATTGAGGCCTTTGCCTCAGCCGCTTTCACTTCACGGTGAAAGCGGCTTTTTGCTTTCTGCGACCACGCACGTTCCCGCAGGACTCATCGTTGTCGCTGAAATTCGGGATTGAATAATATATGGATATCCGTATATTCGGTTTTCCATATGTTCGAGTCCGTCCCATGCTCACCCCCACCGAACTGTTCAAAAGCCTGGCCGACGAAACCCGCGTGCGCGCCACCTTGCTGATTGCCGAGCAGGGTGAGCTGTGCGTTTGCGAGCTGATGTGCGCCCTCGACGACAGCCAGCCGAAAATCAGCCGCCACCTCGCGCAATTGCGCAGCAATGGGTTGCTGCTTGATCGGCGTCAGGGCCAATGGGTCTATTACCGGCTCAACCCGGACCTGCCGGATTGGGTCCGGCAGGTCCTCAACGTCACGGCCAAGGCCAACACCGATTGGCTCAAGGACAACGCCTGTCGCCTGCACAACATGGATGGCCGTCCTGCCCGCGAAACCGCGTGCTGCTGAACTTCAAATATCCCCGGGAGCTACCCATGCGTGTCCTGTTCATGTGCACGGCCAACAGTTGCCGCAGCATCCTTTCCGAAGCCATGTTCAATCATCTGGCGCGGGAGGGCTTCGAGGCGGTGAGTGCCGGCAGTTTTCCCAAGGGCCAGGTGCTGCCGCGCAGCCTGACGACGCTGCAACAGGCCGGTATCGCTATCGAGGGTTTATACAGCAAGGGCAACGACGCCTTTGAAGGCAACCCGCCGGACATCGTCATCACCGTTTGCGACAAGGCGGCGGGCGAAACCTGCCCGGTGTACTTCGGCCCGGCAATCAAATGCCATTGGGGGCTGGAGGATCCCTCCGAGGTGACCGGTGATGAGGCGGCCGTGGACGCGGCGTTCCGTGCCACGCTGGCGATCATCGAGCGCCGCTGCGCAACCTTCCTTGGTCTTCCTTTCCAAACACTCAGCCGCGTTGAGCTTCAGCGTGAACTGGATCGCATCGGCTCCCTTTGAGCCGGAGGACATATGTCAAAGCACCTGCCCAATCTTGATCACAGCCTGTTCGAAGGCCGCAACACGCCACCTTTGCACGGGCACAAACCGCGCATCCTGCTGCTCTACGGCTCGACCCGCGAGCGCTCCTTCAGCCGTCTGCTGGTGGAGGAGGCCGCACGTTTGCTGGAGCATTTCGGCGCCGAAACGCGTGTCTTCAATCCGTCCGGTTTGCCGTTGCCGGACGATGCTCCGGTCGATCATCCCAAAGTGCAGGAACTGCGCGAACTGGTGCTGTGGTCGGAAGGCCAGGTGTGGTGTTCGCCGGAACGCCACGGCGCCATGTCGGCGGTGTTCAAGGCGCAGATCGACTGGATCCCGCTGGAGCTCGGCGCGGTGCGTCCGACCCAGGGCAAAACCCTCGCGGTGATGCAGGTCTGCGGCGGTTCGCAGTCGTTTAACGTGGTCAATCAGCTGCGTGTGCTGGGGCGCTGGATGCGTATGTTCACCATCCCCAATCAGTCTTCGGTGCCCAAGGCTTTTACCGAATTCGACGAGGCGGGGCGGATGAAACCTTCGCCGTTCTATGATCGCGTGGTCGATGTGATGGAGGAGCTGGTGAAGTTCACCGTGCTGCTGCGCGAGCGCCAGGATTTTCTGGTGGATCGCTATTCCGAACGCAAGGAAAGCGCCGAGCAACTGATGGCCCGGGTCAACCAGCGCTCGATCTGAAGCGCCGCGACACGCCTTCATCGGTCGGGCAGTGCACAAACGTTCTAGCCGTTCCGGGGCATTTGTGGATTACTGGCGCCAGCCCATTAGCGTATTCAAGTCATGAGTAACTGGATCGACCTTGCCCACGACCGGGAAACCGGCATCGAAACCCTGCACGCGCATTTCGCCGGGCATGCGCACGCCTACGATCCGCACTGGCATGAGACCTACCTGATCGGTTTCACCGAGCAAGGCGTGCAGCGCTTCAACAGTCGTCGGGCGCGGCACGACAGTACCCCGGGCAAAGTCTTCATGCTCGAACCCGGGGACATTCATGACGGCGATGCGCCGAGCCCGGACGGCTTCACTTATCGCATGCTCTATCTGCAACCGGCATGGCTGGAGCAAGCGCTGGACGGTTTGCATCTGGGCAGTTACGGCAGCGGCCTGCCCGGCATCGGCAGTGTGCTCAACGATGATCCCGAGCTGGCCCGCGCCACCTTGTTTGCGTTCAATGCGTTGCATCAACAGGACGTGCGCATGGTGCGCGAGGTGGCGCTGGACGCCTTGCTCGAACGACTGGCGATTCATCTGTACCGGCGACCGCAACAGACTGCTGCCAACCGCGCACCCTTGATCGCTCGTCAGGCGCGCGATTATCTGGTGGCGTTTCACGAACAGGACATCAGCCTGCAAACCCTGGCCGAGGTCTGCGGCACCGACCGCTTTCGCCTGACCCGCGCCTTCAAGGCAGCCTATGGACTTGCGCCGCACGCGTGGCTGATCCAGCTGCGCCTCAGCCGGGGCCGGCAGATGCTCGCCGCCGGCATACAGCCTGTGGACGTTGCCAGTCGCCTCGGGTTCGCCGATCAAAGCCATCTGGGCCGCTGGTTCGTACGCGCTTACGGCATCACGCCGGGCGCCTATCAGCAACGCGCCATCGGCACCTCTCGACGCTGAACAAACGTTCAAGACCGCAGCCCTGCGCAGCCGTCAGAGTAGGCCCTGACTTTCTACAGGGCCGTGCCATGCTTGCGTTCATCCTCTTTGCCTTCGTGGCCTCGGTTACTCCGGGGCCGACCAATCTGATCGTGCTCAGCACCAGTGCCCGGCGCGGCTGGCGGCCGTGCCTGCCGATCATCCTCGGCGCGGGAGCGGGTGCTGCGTCGCTGGTGTGGGTGGCCGGTGCGGGTGCCAGCACTTTGATGCTGCCCGGCGTGCGCCCGGTAATCAGTGCGCTGGGAATGGGCTGGATGCTCTGGTTGGCGTGGCAGATCTTCAGCGCGCCGGCCACCGCCATCGACCCCGCCGCCGGCGAAGAGAAACCCGAACTGGGGCTGGTTGGCGCCGCGCTGTTGCAATGGGTCAACCCCAAGTCGTGGATGATGGCGATTGCCGTGATCAGCGTGTTCACCGCGCAGGGACAAGGGCTGAATGCGTTGTGCCTGGCGTTCTTTCTGGTGTCGTTGCCGTGTCTGGCGCTCTGGGCGTTGCTCGGTCGCGGTGCAGCGCGTTGGCTGAGCAATCCGGCGCAGTTGCAGTGGCTGAACCGGATCCTCGCGGTGCTGCTGGTCGTTTCATCCGCCGCGGCGTTGCTGCACACCTGAGCTGATCGGCACTGACAACGTTGCGCACAAGCCGCCCTCGGCCCGGTTGACTAACGTAATCCGTCCGCCCAGACGCAACGCGATGGTGTTGACGATGGTCAGTCCCAGGCCTGCACCGTTGGCGTTGCCGCGACTGTAAAAGCGTTCGAACAACCGTGCCCGATCGGCCTCATCGATGCCCGGGCCCTGATCTTCGACGCTCAAAAGGCACCAGCCATCGGCCTCGCTCAGCTTGACGGTGATCACCCCGTTCTCCGGGGAGAAGTTGGCGGCGTTGGTGATCAGGTTGCTCAGGGCGATGTCGATGGCGGCGGTGCTGGCCATGACGTGCAACGCTTGTGCGCTGTCTTCGAAGGCCAGTTCCAGGTGCTTGCTCAGCAGCCACGGCGTGAGTTGTACCAGGCTGTTGCGCACGGTTTCGCTGAGGTCGATGCGTTGCAGCGGCGGCGGGTTGGATTTCGGTTCCAGGCGCGCCATGGTCAGCAATTGATTGACCAGGCGACTGGCGCGATCAACCCCGGAAATCAGGAACTGCAACGACTCGCGGCGCTCCTGTTCGGTGCCCGCCTCCAGCAGGTTTTGCGCATGCACCCGCAGCACCGCCAGCGGCGTACGCATCTCGTGAGCGGCATCGGCGATGAAACGCCGTTCTCGGCCAAGCACTTCCTGGATCTGCGCAAGCATGCGGTTGAGCGCCGCCTGCATCGGTTCCAGTTCGCTGGGCAGGGGCGTCAGTTGCAACGGTTCCAGCGAGCCGCTGTGGCGGGCGCGCAGGGTCGCAGCCATGTTCGCCAACGGCTTGAGGCCCCAGCCGATGGCCAGCCAGACCATCGCCGCGAGGATCAGACTGCCCAGCACGTTCGGCCACAGCGTATGGCGCACGATGCGGTCGACCAGATCGGCCCGCACATCGTCGCGTTCGCCAACCCAGATGCGCAGCCCGTTTTGCGGGTCTTCGAGCATGAAGGCGCGCCAATGGCGACCGTTCAAGTCCACCACATCGCTGAAGCCCGGTTGCGTCGGCGGCGCGGTGAACGACGGCGCACTGGCGGTGTGCACCAGTACCTCGTTTTTCGGGTTCCACACCTGGAAGGCGATCTTGCTTTCGTAAGGGTGGCCGTCGACGCGCGGCTTGGCTTCGCCGAGCGCCTGATTGAACGCCTGATACAGCTGCGAGTGTTCCTGGCTCGCCAGCGGCATGCGCATCACGCCCTGCAGCAGCCGAGCGTTTTGCGCCAGTTGTGCGTCGTAGACTTCGGCGATTTCGTGGTTGCTGTCGTGCAGGTTGAACACGCTGAGCACCGCAAGACCCGCGAGCAACAGCCCGATGATCAGCGTCAGTGTGCGGCGACGAATCGAGGTCATCGACGCTCCTCCACCAGATACCCCACACCGCGAATGGTGCGGATCAGGTCGGTGGAGAATTTTTTGCGCAGGTGATGGATGTGCACTTCGAGGGTGTTGCTTTCCGCTTCCTCATTCCAGCCGTAAAGCAGCTGGATCAATTGATTGCGGGTCATCACCCGGCCCGGCGGCGAGAGCAATTCATGCAGCAACTGATACTCCTTGGGCGTCAGCGCCACAGGTTGGCCCTGATAGCTGACCTGCTGGGTGCCGGGGTTGAGGCTGATCCCGGCGTGCTCGATCAGCGCCTGAGCGCGGCCCGCACTGCGCCGCAACAGAGCGCGCAGGCGTGCCTTGAGTTCGGCGAGGTCGAACGGTTTGACCAGATAGTCGTCGGCGCCGGCATCCAGCCCGGCGATGCGGTCTTCGGTGGCATCGCGGGCGGTGAGAATCAGCACCGGCAGGTTCGAACCGCTGTCGCGCAGGCGCTGCAGCACCTCGAGGCCGTCCATGCGCGGCAGGCCCAGATCGAGCACCGCCACATCAAAGGTCTCACTGAGCAACGCATGCAACGCGCTGCTGCCATCCTTCAACCAATCGACGGTGTAGCCCTCACGGCCCAATGCCCGATGAATGCCTTCACCGAGGGCCACGTCATCCTCAATCAGTAATAAACGCACGCGGACTCCTGTCAGTCGAGTGTCGGGTTGCTGTCGGCCCGCAGGCGACGATCGTTTCAGCGCACGGGTCTGACTTCAGCGTAGCGCCTCTGACGGTAGAGGCGTTGCGCTCAGAAGTACAGGCTGTCCGGGTACGCAAAGAACACTCTTTTCAGGGTTTTGGCGGCTCGCGATCAGGTTTTTCACTGAGGCGGCGGATCAGCGGCAACTGCTTGCGCAAACCGCGATCCACCAGGTGCGGCAGCAGATTGTTCAGGCGTACGAAGAAGCGCTCCGGCCAGCCCAGATACAAGTCGCGGCGGTCGCCGGCAATCGCGTGGATCACCGCCGAGGCGACGGTTTGCGGGTCATCGACGCTGGACTTGAGGGCATCGTTCAAGGCTTGCGCCGCCGCACTGTTCATCGACGTGCGCGTGGCCCGGGGCGCGACATACAGCACGTTGACCCGGGTGTCGGCCAGTTCGCGGCGCAGCGCTTCGGAGAATCCGCGCAGGGCGAACTTGGTCGCGCAATAACTGGCGTAACCGGGGTAGCCGATCGAGCCGTAAGTGGAGCCGACGTTGACCACCATCGCGCTGTCGGCCTGTTTGAGCAGCGGCAGCAGCAATTTGGTCAGGCACATCGGCGCGCTGATGTTTACCGCGAGCATCGCGTTGATGTCGCTGTCGTCGAGCTGTTCGAGCATGGCGAAGTGATTGACCCCGGCCGCGTTGATCAGCAGGTTGATGCCGCCGATGGCTTCGGCAGCGGCCAGCACTTTGCGCCGGTCGCTGAGGAAGGTCAGGTCGGCGGCGACCCAGCACAGCGAATTTGGATAGCGCTCAAGCAACGGCGTCAGCGCCTGCTCATGCCGCGCCACCGCCAGTACCTGGGCACCGGCGGCGCACAAGGCCTCGGTAATCGCCAGGCCGATGCCGCCACTGGCACCGGTCAACACCACCCGCGCGTCACGCAGCTGCATGTTGAGTCTCCGCGTCGCGCGGCAGGCCACGGAACATGTCGGTGTACAGGCGATAGACGACTTTCGAGGCGTGAATCACGGCCGCTTGGTCTTCGGGATCTTCCAGTTGATTCATCAAGCGGCGATAGGTCTGCATGTGCTCGATGTCCAGCGAACCGTGCGAGCTGAGGTAACTGAACGCGGTGTCCGGCAGCGCCAGACGCTCGCGAATGCTTCCCGCCGCATGGGTAGCCAGCGCAATGCTGGTGCCTTCGAGCACATTGACCATGCCGAACAGACCCACCGGATTGCCTCGGGCGATCAAGTCGTAGAGAAAACTCACCATCAGCTCGATCGGCAGCGAGGGCTGACCGTCGCGGACCGCATCGCGGTCACCGCCACACGCGGCGATGTCGTTGAGGACCCAGTGTTCATGGCCGTATTCGTCTTCGATGTACTCGGCCACCGTTTTGCGCAGCCACTCCAGACGTGTCGGCAGGCGCGCGCCGCAGGCCATCATCAATGGCACGGTGTGGCGCACGTGGTAGTACGCCTGCGCGAGAAACGCCCGATAGCTTTCCAGGCTGACCTTGCCTTGCAGGGCGTCAAGAATGATCGGCAGATTGAACAGCTCGTGGCGTTCCTGCTGCGTGGCTTCTTGCAGGGTGTCGAAAAAACTCATGATGCGGACTCCTCGGAAACAGCGGATTCAGTCAATTGGGCGTGGTACAGCGCGGCAATCGCCTCGCGGCGTGGCCGACCGTTGGCTGTGAGCAAGCCATTGGCGGCGGTGAACGGTTGCGCCAGGCGCGTCCAGCCATGCACCTGGGCGTAATCGGGCAAGGCTTCGTTGGCTTCGGCGACCGCGGCGGCCAGCTCCGCGTCGCTGCAATCGGCACGGTGCGGCCAGAGCAGGGCGTGGTTGCGCGGCAAGGCCTCGCCATAGACGAAGGCCTGGGCGATGTGGCGGCGCTGGGTCAGTTCCGACTCGACCCATTCCGGGTTGACGTTGCGTCCGAAACTGGTGACGAACTGGTGCTTCTTGCGACCCTTGAGGTAGAGGAAACCTTCGGGGTCGAACTCGCCCAGATCGCCGCTCGGCCACCACTCATCGGCGTACGGCGCGTCCCCCAGATAACCGAGCAGGGTCGAGCCCTTGATCAGCACTTCGCCGTCTTCGGCCAGGCGCACTTCAACGTGCGGCAGCGGCTGGCCGACGCTGCCGGGACGCCGCGCGCCGGGGCGATTGAGGCACACCACCGAGGCGCATTCGGACAAGCCGTAGCCCTCGAACACCGGCAGGCCGACACGCTGCGCGCGGTGCAGCAGATCCTCCGAGACCCGCGCACCGCCGACGGCGGCGAAGCGCAGTTTTTGTGGGTCGAAGGCTTTCTGCTCGGCAGCGCTGACCAGCATCAGCAACAGTTGCGGCACCAGAATCAGACTCTCCGGCGCACGACCGGCCAGGTAGCCCAACAGGTGCGGTACATCGACGCCGCTGGCGCCCTGGATGCCCAAGGTTTTCTGGCTCGGCAGACTCAGCGTCGCACCGGCATACAGCGCGGCGTAGCAGCCGAGGTTTTCCAGCAGAATCGCCAGTGGCAGCAACGCCAGATGATGCTGTGGATCGGTGGGTTTGCTCGCGTGATCCAGCTCCCGCGCCACACGCAGCAAGCTGTCCGCGCTCAGGCACACGCCTTTCGGTGTGCCGGTGGTGCCGGAGGTGAAGGTCAGTTTGGCGGTGCCGGCCGGCATCCGGCTCGGGCCGCTGAAGGTGCGGCACCAGAACTCGCCGCGTTGTTCATAGCCGGCGGCGAGCAGCTCGGCCGCGAGCTCCGGTTCGGCAATCACCCGTTCGGCCTGGCTCTGTTCCAGACAATGCACCCGTTGCGCGGGGCTGAAAAACGGCGGCAGCGTCACGCAGGTCAAGCCCTCGAACAACACAGCCAGATCCCACAGCATCGCATCGACGCCGTTATCCAGCGCCAGGGCAACGACTTGCGCCTGTTCATCGCGCAGGCGTTCCTGGCGATACAGCACCTCGGCGTACACCGTGGCGTAATCAAGTTTCAGCGTATCGCCCCACAGTGCGGTGGCGTTGTCATTGCGCCGGGCATGGTCGCGCAGGGTTTCCTGGAAGCGTTGCAGTTCAAGCGACATGGCAGGCTCCTTCAATCGAAGTCGGCAGGCCCAATCGAGTGAACAGGCCGATATTGCGCAAATGGACGAAGCCGGCGCGGATGTTGCCGACATGCACCCACGGCTTGCTTTCGTAATAACTGCCCCAGTGTTGACGCTCGTCACCCAGGCGTTCCGGGTCGGCGGCGCATAATGTCACTGGCTTCAGACCGAGCCGATGGAAGCTGTTGACCAGCCCGATGTTGCCGGTGAAGGTCACCCATTCCAGACCGCCCATGGCCAACAGATAGGTGATGGCGATGATGCTCAAGCGTGCGCTGCCGGTGTCGCTGGCAGCGAGGTTGCCGACTTCGACGATGGCGCTACGCTCAACCGGACGATCCGCCGCCGCACTGATCAAGGGTTCGATCGGCTCATCCAGATAGCGCTCGAGAAACAGCGGCTCTTGATGGGCACGACGCACCCCGGCCACCGCGCACAGTTCACTGTCGCCGTTGTGCATGCCGAACAGCTCGGGCATAAAGTGTCGAATGTCGGCGCCGTGGGCCTTGCGAAAACGCTGCTGGATGAAGGCTTCGAAAGTCTCTCGCAGCGCGTCGTCGGGCAGGGCGCCGGTCAACGTCATCTGCGGCGTTTCGGCCTGGCCGAAACGTAGAGGAAGGGGAATGTTCCAGTGGTAATCGGGCATGGGCAGAGCGCCTCCCTCAATGGTTTGAGCGCAGTATCGGAGGCATTTCTTAACGAAGTCTGAAGGTGAAAAAAGGTTAATCAACGGGCAATCTTCAGATTGTCTTAAGACTGCAAGGGCAGGGTGGCACCGTCGGTTCGCCCTGCAACCGGATCGAGACTGTCGAACGAATCGACCGTCGCTCACGACAATCACGAGGCGCTTCTTATGACCCGCGACACCGCCGTAACCCGTTATGGAAAACTGTCAATTACGTTGCACTGGCTGATGCTGGCGCTGTTCGTCGGCGTCTATGCCTGCGTCGAAATCAAAGGCTTCATGCCCAAGGGCAGCGAAGCGCGCGGCCTGCTGATGGGCTTCCACGGCCTGTTCGGCACGAGCATCTTCATCCTCGTCTGGGTGCGCCTGCTCGGTCGCCTGACGCCACGCCCGCCGATCACCCCCAAGCCGCCAGCCTGGCAGACCGGCCTCTCGCACCTGATGCACCTGGCGCTGTACGTGCTGATGATCGCCACACCGATCTTCGCCTGGCTGATGCTCGCCGCCGCCGACAAACCGTTCCCGTACTTCGGCTTCCACGTCCCGGCACCAGTCGCCATCGACCCGGACTTCGCCAAACAACTCAAGTACTGGCATGAAACGCTGGGCAGCGCGGGCTACTGGCTGATCGGCTTGCACGCAGCGGCGGGGCTGTTTCACCACTACTGGGTGCGGGATAACACGCTGGTGCGGATGTTGCCGGGCCGTACGGAATAATCCTGATCTCCTTCAACCCCCAATCCCTGTGGGAGCGAGTTTGCTCGCGAAGGCGTCGTGTCAGCCGGCATCATCGCTGACTGACACACTGCCTTCGCGAGCAAGCTCGCTCCCACAGGTTTTTTTGTGGCGTCTTGAAGAGCGCAGCAGTTGCCCGAATAACACTTCGCGTCCACGCTATGGCATGCCAACGTCGAGCGCAGGCGTGTGGCGCTGATCAACGTGACCCGCGGCCGAGGTCAGAGTTCGAGCTTGTAGCCGCAGCGCCATACGGTCGATTCAGAAGCTTCCCGTCGCCAGAGGTGTGGGACTGAAAGCCATGGTTACTTGATTGTTGGGGGCTGTTTGCCAGGTCGTGTCGCTGGGGTTGCTGTCATTGCGGATGATACATTTCCACTCCACGACATCACCGCCTTTTACGTTGTTGAATTTTATCTTGCCGGACCAAGAGGGGTAGTCGGAAGGCGTGAGTCGAACCGCTTTGGCCGGGACCCAATTCCCTAACTCCGGCCGATCACCTACCGCGTAGACGCTATAGCCTTGTGTCGTGACGCCGTTATCACAGCGGAAATTCACCTCGAGCGAAATATACGTCCAGGTGACACCGGCATAGCCAATCATTGGCTGCAAGGCCAGCAGCAGAGCACTCATTGGCAACAAGTATCGAATGCGGCCCATGATCAGTTCCTCAGTTTTCCTTCAGTCGGGCCAGCTTAGCCCTGCGAAAACTGGAAGAGACCTGTAAGAACTGACAGTCCGTCAGACTCTTTTGCGATACCGTCACTGGCGCCTTATTCCCACCCCAAGCCGTGCGCGAAACCTGTGGGAGCGAGCTTGCTCGCGAAGACGCCAGCCCAGCCAACCCATCACTCAAACCTCCTCACCCCTGAGCTGAAGACTCATCAGATCGCAACTCGCCGACCACGACGTCAACCACGCCGGCATCTCCGGCGACTGCTCAGGCAACCCCAACGCCCTGACAAACTCACCCGGCGCAATCGTGCCTTTCGCCGACCGAAACAGCCCACGCATGACCACCACGCCGATCACCCGGCCCTTGCTCACAAACCGATGCTCCATGAAGCTCCATTTGTCGTCCCAGCCAAGCATCCGGCTGTGAATTTCAAACGCTTCAAACAGCTTCAGCTCACGCCGAAATTTGCCCCAGGTATCGCCAACAATCGGCAACGCTTTAGCGCGCAGCGCCACCCGAAACGCGCCGCTGCGCAACACAAAATCCATGCGCCCGACGTCAGCCATGGTGAAGTAGCGACCATTGGTGACGTGCCGATTCAAATCGAGCTCCAGCGGCCACACGCGCATGCGGATCACGGTGGATTCCAGCGCATTGACCGGCTTGCGCCACGGTCGGCGAAAAAGCATGCAGAGCAATCGAAACCACAGATTCATCAGTACGTCAGCCCGTTGAAAAGAGCGCTGCACTCTAGCGAGCCGAGCGATGGCGAGGTAGGTGCGTAAATGACTTTTTTGGACGGAACAGTGCATTCCGATCATTGCGGGGTGGGTGCTGGATCGGTAGCCCGTTCAACCGACGGATAAACAGGAAACAATCGGGATGTTTATGTGAAGCCTGCCGTTACCACCGAAGCCCTACAACGCCTTGCGCCATCGCCTACGAGTACGCCAGAATCCGCCGGCTTGTGCGTCTAGAGCGCGGGTTCTATCGTCTGTCGGTCGCTGAAAAACAGTGATCGGGTTTGGTAGCCCTGAGTTCTCGTAGATTGCATAAGCATCATGATTTGCAGTGTCTGTTCGACACGGCTTTATGGTGGTCATGCACAGGGCGTCTTCGGGCGCGCCGGTTTTCTACGTCCCGGTCTACCAACCTGCGCATGGCCGCCACCCTCGTTTGGTAGCGAGAGTGATGGCTCCCTTTTTTGACGTAGGAGTTTCACCATGATCAAACCAACACCCAACCCACCAGAAACCGACCTCGCATCCCCGTACGAATCCCTCGATTCCAAAAAACTCCACGAAGCCGCCGAACGCGCCCTCGACCATTACCTCACCCCGGCCACCCCAATCATGGCCAGCCCCCAAAACCCCGAACCCATGTACCTCGCCAACCCGAAGTGCGACACCGAATCCCTGCTCGCCAACGCCAGCGAAACCCTCGGCTCCGCCAGCGAAATGCTCAACAACTTCGCCGCCACACTCGACACCTCCCACCGCAAAACCGCACTGGGCATCGCCCAGGTCGTCATGCTCGGCGAACTCGCCGTAAACCAGGCCCTCGACAACGTCGAAATCGCCCACTGACCACCCCGGTGCGACGAGCCCAAACCCTCGTCGCACCCAGCAATCCCAACCGGGCTGGCACAGAGCCACGCCTTGCGCCCCCAAGCCTCGGCTGTCACCCTTCGGCCCGTTCTTCAAGGATCAGAACAAGGAATCAAGGATTGAGTGGCTACGTTCCCAACCCCCCGAAAAACTACCGCTACGAAGAAGCCAAACCCGTCGATATTCATGCCCAGCGTTGGGCTGAGTACGAGAAACACGGGAAAGAACCTGCGCGCGAGCCTGAGAAAGTCGGCATTGCGTTGAGGATTGGGGTGTTCTTTGATGGTACTGGCAACAATGCGAACAACTCCGCTGCGGGGTTGCTCTGCGGTGCTCATCATCCCATTGCGCCGCAGGATATCGATGCCAGTTGCAAGCCGTACATGAGTGATCCGGATAGCAGCTACGCCAACGACATCAGCAATGTGCAAAAACTGAGTGAGCTCTATTTCGCACCTCAGAAGGCGGAGGGCGATGGTTCGCACAAGCAAGCATTCCGCATGATTTACGTCGAGGGGATCGGTACCCGGTCAGGTGAAGAGGACAGTAAATTCGGCGCTGGCACAGGTCGAGGTGATACGGGGGTCGCGGGACGTGTCCAGCACTCTTTTGAAGAGATCAAATCGCGTATTGAAGATGTTCTGGATAACAATCCAAACAGTGAAATCACGTCTCTGACTTTCGATACGTTCGGCTTCAGTCGAGGCGCTGCGGCCGCACGGCACTTTGCAAATGAAGTCGTTCGCGGAAAACAGGGTCCCTTAGGGAATATATTCCGCAGCAATGCGAGTGACTTCAGTCGAACCTTCATTGACCAGTACAAAAGCAGTATCAATATGGGATTCATTGGTCTGTTCGACACCGTGCCTTCGATTGCTGGCTGGTCCAATCTGGGGAATGTAAAGAGTCCAGTCGCCACGGGCATCAAGCTCTACCTGGACCGTCGTTTTTTTACTGATGTCGTTCAGCTGTCCGCGCGTGATGAGTATCGGGCGAACTTTGCATTGAGTCGCGTCAAAGCCGATCACCTGGAAATCACTCTTCCAGGTGTGCATTCCGATATTGGTGGTGGCTACCGCGATGAGATTGAGGAGTGTGTACTCGTCAGTCCGATGCAAACGCTTGAGGTCTCGCAGTTTACCGATGTATCTACCACGTCCATCTATCGGGATGCTGTGTCTTTGAAAAATCAGTGGGTCTCCAAAGGCTGGTCTGAAGACATGCTGGAGATTGTTACTCCTGAAGCGCTTCTCCTACCTGTAGATCAACAAGATCGGCTCAGCCCTCGCAGGAAGCGTGTTTATGCCGCCGTACAACTCAAACGTCCTGTGAGCGGCCTTTTGTCGAGGGTGTACCTGCGAGTGATGTATAGCCTCGCAAAGGAAAAGGGCGTTCGATTCAACGAGATTCCCGGAACGGCGGCTCTGGCGGTGCCCTCAGAACTGCAGGCACTGTGTGATCGATTTGTGGCGGGTGACTACAGCACGACTCAGGATGAGGAGAAATTGCTGAAGTTGAAATACATTCATATGTCCGCTAACTGGAATCATCCACTTGGAAGAAGGGATGGCAGTGGTATCCGAGCCGTCTACATCAACGCACCCACCGAAGACATGATTCGTGTGCAACATCCCCATGTACCTGACTGGACTCTCTGGTAATGAAACTAATCGTCACCTTACTTCTTACTTTGCTCATGACCGGTTGCCAGTCTGCTGATCCGCTCTCGGCCAAAAATGATCCTAAATCCGAATGGTGGGAACTGGCTTTCACTGAACCCGATTACATGAAGGTTTGGGTGGAGGACAGTTCGGTGCAGGATATTACCGGCAGAGTCTTCTTCAGAACCGGCGGGGGGACTGCTGCTGGCGGAGAACCTGAAGACGGTACTGAGTCTGCCCGCGGCTGGACAGGGGTGGGAGGCAGCGGAAAAAGAGTGGTGGGTGCCGATCTACCCATTCGCATTTATGTCCGATGGCAATCGATCGTCGAGCAGAAAACTTGGCAAGCGTGGGTGGATATCCCTGAGGAGGCCAGACAAATAATGGTGACCTCCACAAATCAACGATGCCCGGAAAGGCCCGAAAGAACAGCGCGTTACATGGCTTCAGTTTATTTGGGGCTCGCTCCGGGTGGTGTTGTTCAGGTGTGGGTGAGGGATTCATGCCACCGACCAATCAAGGTTGCTAGAGCGCAAGGCGAAATCGACCCGCTGGGTCCGGAGCGGGGGAAAAATGGGGGTCGTTATGCCTACCCTGTGAGTGAAAAGGCCAAGCGCTATATCGACAAGTACGGCATTCCGTACGGAAGTTGGTAACAGTCATCTGATGAAACTACTTACAACGATGATTTGTGTTCTCTTGATCAGCGGGTGCCAGCCAAGTGATCCGCTATCAGCCAAAAACGACCCCAAATCTCCTTGGTGGGAGCTAGGCTTCACTGAGCCCAACTACATGAAAGTCTGGGTTGAGGACACTTCGGTCGAAGACATTAAAGGCAGAGTATTCCTGCGCTCCGGAGGTGGATCCGCCTCAGGCGGGCAGCCAGAGGATGGAACAGCATCTGCTCAAGGTTGGCACGGCGTAGGAAGTAACGGAAAAAATGTTGTTGGTGCTGATCTTCCCGAAAGGATCTATGTCCGTTGGCAATCCATTGTTGAACCGCAAACGTACAAGGTCTGGGTAGATATCCCAGAGGAAGCCAGGCGACTCATGCTTGAGTCCGTAAATCAGCGCTGCGCTAAAACACCTGAACAAAAGGGGCGCTATAGCGCGTCTCTCTACTTGGGCCTGGCGCCCGGTGGTGTCGTGCAAGTCTGGGTTCGAGACTCATGCCACCATCCTGTCAAAGTCGCCAGAGCACAGGCAGAGGTGGAACCGCTGGGGCCTAGTCAAGGTATGAACCAAGGGCGCTATGCGTATCCCGTCAGCGAAAAGTCTAAGCGGTATATCGAGAAATTCGGCATTCCGTACGGGACTTGGTAGGAGGCAGCAAGAGGACATCTCCTGCCTGTTCCTATATCGAATCATTGCTGTGTCCAACGAAGGGCCGTTTTCGGCCATAAGCGGACGTTAAAAAACGGTCGCTAATGCCAGCAGCGGATAGTGGACAGACTGATGGCGAAGCAGTAGCGTCAGGTTTTATCTAGGAATTTGAACCCATGTCATCGCCGCTGCACCTCTACAAGTACGAGCGCTTTACCGCACAGTCGCTTCAGAACCTGAAGGATCAAATAATTTATTTCACTTCCCCGCTCGCTTTCAACGACCCTTACGACTGCGCGCTTTCACCCCGAATCAAGGAGCCAACTGACGCCGATGTTGAGAAACTACGAAGCCATTACTTAGCGAAGACCGAAATCGAAAATGGAGTTCGGCGAGAGTTCGAGAAGGCATCTCCTGCTGTACTTCGGGACATGCTCCTTCGCATAGGTCGAAAAACCTTAGATGACATGATCAAAAGGTTTCTTTCACAACGTGGGGTCAGCTGCTTTTCAGAGAAGAAGGACAACTTGTTGATGTGGTCCCATTACGGCGATCATTGCAAAGGTTTCTGTCTGCAATTTTCAACTTCGGCCGATCCATTTCACAAGATTAAGAAGGTCCGCTACACACAAGACATGCCTATTATCGACATCGTTCCAATCCTATGCGGTGAAGACTCCGACCCTGTATCCGATCTCTATTGTACAAAAGCGATTGATTGGGCTTACGAGCACGAGTGGCGTGCTATTCATAGCCAAGCTGGCACGGCGTATCGGTATACTTCAGAAGCACTCACCGGCATCTACTTCGGCCCAGACATGCCCCACACTGCGATTGAGATTATCGCGTTAGTTCTCGCAGGACAAAATGAACATGTCCAGCTCTTCCAGGGTTCGCGTAGCAAGTCTAACTTCTCAGTTGAATTTCAGCCCATAAAATACATGTCACATCTGGAAGCTAAGCGGCTAGGATTGCTGGGAGTAGCAGGTACGTAATCACCCACTCAAATTGCACCCTCGAACCACGACTTCACCATAATTTTTCGCACTTAGTGTTTTGGGCAAGAGCGGTTTAAGTTCCTTCTCAAATCTTCAGAAATTACCTTTTCCTACACAGCCGATCCGAGATCGCCAAGGATAAGCAAGAAGAGCCATCAAATTCGCTGAGCGCTCCTATTCGTCAGGACAGATCAGCCAAAAAAACTTGGCGCTAAAAACGCGCTAGGCAACATTGACAGAGCATCCTTTAAAACTTCCTTGTTGTTTTTTAATATTTTGTAATCAATGATATTTTTGTTTTCTCGAACGCTTTCTAATTTCTGGCTGACGAACTTGCATACCTCTCTATCAGGGAAGCCTTGCCCATGCAACCAAATTTTGAACTCGTCTGATAGGCCGAACTTGAGCTGATTTTGAAGCAACCTTGCATGGTTAAGCAATGTTTCACTCATAGCCTTGCCTTCGACGATATCTCCGACAGCTCCAACTATTAACATCCCATCGTAAGAGAGAGAAGAGCAAAAGTCTACAATGTGCTCTTGAGTAATAGAGTAGTAAGTGTTCTTTGCCCTGAAAGAAAAACTGTTTGATTTGGCGTAAGCCAGGATCTCTGCGTAGCTGATTTCATTGCACCACTGAGCGGCAATTTTTACCGCCTCTTCCTGCGGATAGATATTAGAAGTAATTTTCTTTCTATAAAACATTGTGATTAAGGGCCAGCACACTTCAAGAAAGTCTTGAGGAGAGTCGCAAAATTCAAGTTCAAACAATTGAGACTCTATCCAACTCTCAATGTAAATAAGCTGATCAAGCCCAAGTAAGGTTCGCCCATAATAGGAGAATTTTTCTACAGGTGTCACGCTCAACCTTGAATGGATCGCAGAAAATATCGCCACCAACTGATCTTTAGCGACGTCAGTGGCAAGATAGTAAGCAAGTGTTTCGTAAGCGAGGTCTAGAAAGTACTCCGTCGACAGCAAAGTGCTGTCATCCTTCAAGGTTGACATGAAATAGCTTTCAATGGAATGAAGGACTTCCTCCTTTTTATCGAAATCTTGCATTAGCTCAATTGAGCTATCCTCAGGAATTTCGTTTTCCTCGCACCATTTACGCCATAATAATCTTTCGTTCAGCGGATTTAAAACAAAGTCGAGAACGTCATTTTCACCTTTTATCAAAGGGAATGGCTGAACTATCTCCATCAAGCTGCTCATGCAGTCTTCAGCGTTATTAAAATTCAAAAGCTTTAGTGTTCTTTCCCATTTTTTACCTCCACTCCAATGAAAGCGATTGTCGTAAATTTTTGGATCGGTAAAAATTATACTTCCTTCAGTGTGATAGCCTGCTCGTCCAGCTCGACCGATAAGGTTTTGGAACTCTCTAGTGGAAATCCTTTTACCACCTTGCATCAAGTTTGAGATTAGAAGATATTTGATAGGAAGATTCACACCCTGAGCGAGAGTCGAGGTGCAAACGACGAGGTGTCCGGCCCCCTTGTTCATAGCCCATTCAACCGCGATTCTGAGTCCATTTGGAATGGCTGAACTGTGAGGTAATACTCCCAACGGAATGGATTCAGAAAAAATGTGTTGATCTGAAAAGTGTAGATTTGACAGGAACGCAATTTTCTGTAGTTCATCGGCGTCTGAAACTGAGCTTGGTGTAGGAAGTGATAATCCTCGCTTGTACACATCTACAACATTTGAACATAGACTAATGACTGTTCTTTTATCGCCGCAAAATATAGCTGTTGGCCCTTGTTGACACAGTCGAAGTCCCAGATAGCAAGAAATGGACTGAACTTCGGTCTTTATTGGAAACAACCGAGGCCTCCATTCTTTCCCCCGCAGAGCAAGGCTTGACTGTTGGATTATCTTTGGGACATATAAGCCGCTATCGCGTTTATTGTCTGGCCGGAGGTAACTCAGTTGGCCCATATCGTGAAACCAGCTCAGAAAAGCTACACTTTTGATAGATGGCAGCCAATTACTACCTTGGATACTTAGGCTGGACTCCCCATTTAGCCAGTCGCCAATAGTTCCTGCATTAGACATAACCGCTGAAATCAATACTTTCTGCGCATTCTCAGGTATTGTTTTTTTCAGCGAAGCAATCAAGAGCTCGTAGGTTACCCCCCTTTTCCCGCTATCAAATTGATGGCCCTCGTCAAATATCAACAAGTCGATTTTTTTTGCGAGACTAGGTTCATGCCTAAGTAGATAAACTAACTTCTCCGGAGTTGAAACAATCACAGTATGATCGTGTTTTCCTTTAAAATCTTCACCAAGCAAAAATTTAAGAAATTCCTGCTCATCCTCATCCACACTTGTTACATCTCTAAGCTCGTTGATGTTTACAGGGTCATGCTCAAAGGATTCCATGAAACCCTGAGTAATTTCTCGGCATAATGCACGAAAAGGGGCGACTATCACCGCTAGTTTTGCACGGCCTGATAGAAAACCGCTCCGAATTATAAGTTCGATGGACTTGGTTTTACCCGCGCTAGTGGGCATCTGCATAACTGCTGACTCGCCCTTCAACACTCCCAGGCGTCCCACTAAGCGCTGTGCAGGCCAGAACTCCTTCATAAACTTTTCGTTTGCGAGCGTTTGATGCCATCGATTCTGCTCCAATCCGGTATACTTAGGTAAGCAAATCAATGACGAATTATTGATTTTTCTTTTGATTAGAGCATTGATAGTGTCGACCAGCAACACCTCACGATCTGAGCCGCTCGCATAGACAGTACTTCGAAATTCATTCAGCTCGTCTTCTACATCTGATAGATCTGCCTCCATATTTATAAATGCGCGGTAAGCCATTGCTAATCTGCGAATCTGGTCGTTATAGCTCCCCAATGAAGCAAGAGCGAAGTTTTGGTTCAGTTCGGATTTTAGCAACCACACTAATAAGCATTCCAGTCTGCTGCTTGTCAGCTCTGGGGGATTTGTTGCAACTGCCCTGGCTAAAACCAATGAACTACCAGGCATATCGGCAAGATAATAGGAAGCGGAGCTCAAAATCTTTAAATATTCATCTATTTCAGTTGTCAGCCGAGACAGACTTAAGGATTCAAAAAACTGTCCAGCAAGTACTAATTGTTGCTTCAGTTCTTGTTTATGTCCTTCGCGTTCATCTGAAGGGCGGGATTCAAGTGCAGCCAACTCCCCGAGCACTCCAATTGTGAATACTAGCAATCGCTTAGGATCCTGAGGAAGGTCAACGTGATATTCCTCTTCAATCCCAAACTCATACTGTTTTGCTTTAGCACGTGTGATATCAAGGATTTCACGTCCCTTATTTTCAAGCTTCATCTGCCGCTCTCCGATACAGCTCGTGAATCAGTGACATCAGCTCAGCCCCACTCACTATGAGTAGCTCCAAGCTATCGGCGCTAGGATGATTGCCAGCATGTGAGGCACTTACGACGCTCTCGTGTAGCGATGACGAGGTGTAAACTGCAGCAGCGCCATACTTACGCTTGCAAGGGAAATCAGGCTCGCGCTGGAAGCGCTCTATCAAATCGACCCCATCATAATCTCGTCGATCAAACAACCTCTGACGCATGGCATTTAAAGACTCTGCGATACGGACTTCGTCTTTAACGGAGTCATCAATTGCATTTTGAAGTACGTTGACTTTTGTCTTTTCAGTTACTTTTGCCTTGACTTCAAATATCAATAACTCATCGTTTTCACTGATTACGTTCGGCGTTTTTTTAAACGCGATTACGTCTGACCCCTTGATAGATTCATTTGCAATGATCTTACGATCATAGCGCGTTCGAGGGACTGCGTAATTTCTAATGTATTGAAGATAATCGGCTATTAGAATTTCTGCAAAATCCCCGGCTCGAATGCTAGGGCCTGGAGCAATCGATTCACCGGGAAATTTTTCGGTTATTAAATATTCAGACTTGGTCTTTGTGGGATTTTTTAAGTAACGTAGTTCTTGGTCGTTGCAATAGTGATTTCTAAAATGTCTCGCCCAATCGGACATTATGGAACTATCCATTGCGTTATGATTGAATCGATAAACTTTGATTGAGCGCCCACACGCCGAGGTATAGGTTTCATTGTGCTCAAGCCAAGTGAGGTGGGCTGCCAGCGATGTCATTGCACGTCCTATGTGTACGCCAGCATGAGGCATTCTCAACGACGTATGAAGTCATATTGCCATAACCCTTTCACCTGTACAGTGCTCGCTATCGCTTCTCCCACCGGCGAACAACCAGTCTCCGCTAGCGATTTCTTTCCTCAATCATGCACAGCGGTAGTCATAACGAATCTTGGCTCATCTCTGTTGGTGAACTTTACTCCCTATTTATTGAGGCATGAGCGGGAGCTAATGGCCGGAAGCTGTCGTTCATGAACGTCCGCTTATGGCCGAAAGCAGCCAACTTCCGTAATTCCCTATCAGCCCGAGTCCCGCCATATCAACGGAATCTCTTAGCAGTATCAATCAGCAACAATCTCAAACGCACCACTCCCCAAAACCTCCCCATTCACCAAAACCCTAACCCCATGCCGCCCCACAAAATGCCTCCGCGTCGTAAAATCCCGAATCACCTGCCGCCTCCCCACAACCACCTCCCCAAACCCCGCCAACTCCACCGTCTTCAACTTGAATACCTTCCCCGAAACCCCGCCATTCGCCTTCACATAGTCAATCGCATAATCAATCACCAACCGCTGCTCACGCGCCACCGTCGACTTCACCGTAAACGACAACGTAATCGCCTCACCCAACCTCACCACCGCCGGCTCAACCCGCACATCCAGCAACTCAACCTCTGCCTTGGCCCCCGCACCAATCACCGTCAGCGCGCGCAAATCTCCCTGTTTGATCAAGCTGCGCAGCGCCTGCTTGGCAATCCACGCCGTGTGTTTGTTCTCCAGTGGCCAGCCTTCAATCGTGTCCAGCACCCATTCCGGCTGTTCCTTGGTTACGTCATTCAGATGGTTCGCCACGGACTTGCGCACGTACAGACTCTCGTCGGCCTTCAATCGATCGAGGATGCCGGCGGTCAGTTGCGGGTTGGCTTGCACGGCTTCCAGGCGGAATGACCAGGGCAGGCGAGGGCGGGTGCCTTCGCTGGCGAGGCGGCGGACGTGGTGGTTTTGGTCTTGGGTCCAGTCGTGCATGAGTTCCAGCGAGCGTTCGAGGTCGCTACGCAGGAAGTGGCGGATGGCGAATTCGGAGGAGCCGAAGGTGGTGAAGTATTTCAGCGCTTGCATCGAGGTATCGAAGGCGTGGCCGCCGTAGCTGGCGACGTAGTGCGGCAGGCACATGCTGACGAATCCGCTGTTGAGGCGGGGGGCGAGTTGGCGCAGGACTTCGAGGGAATCTTCGTAGTCCAGCGGCAGCACGGCGTGCAGGCTTTCGCTGACGCGGGCCATGCGTTGCATCACCGACAATTCCGCCAACCCTTGGTTGGCGTGCTTGAGAAACGCCTTGGCCTTGAACGCCGGGTACACGGCGCTCATTTCGCTGGCGATGTGTTGCAGGCGTTCGGCGTTGAAGATTTCCTTTAACGCCGGGGCGGCGGTGTCGGTGGCGCTCATGGTCAGGTCATCGGGGTGCTGACGAACGCTTCGAGGGTTTCGGCGTACGCGGTGTACTGGGCGATGTGCGGGTAGCGGCGGGTGTCGATCTGGTCGGGAACGACGAGGTCGGTGAAGCTCCAGGCGACGGCGAGGCTGATGCCGGCCTGGGTCAGGGTGCCGTCGGTGGGCAGGCCGGTTTTTTCCAGTTCCTGTTCGAGGGCGGTGAAGGCGGCGGCGAGTTGGCCTTCGACGCGCTCGACCCACGGCTGGTATTGAATGTCCGCCGGGCGCAGGTTGCGTTCGTAGTAGAGCTGCACGGCTTTTTCGCAGGCGGCGAGGCTGAGGCCGATCAGGCGCAGGGCGTGGGCGCGTTGTTTGAGGTCGCTCGGCAACAGGCTTTTGCCGCTGGCGGCTTCGAGGTAGTCGAGGATGAGGGTGGAGTCCATCAGGACCACGCCATCATCGAGGATCAGTGTGGGCGCCTTGACCACCGGGTTGATCTGCTGGAATTGCTCGAAGTGGCGGAACACCGAGACCGATTCATGTTCGAGGTCGATCCCTAGGCGTTTGGCCGAGATCGCCACGCGGCGCACGTAAGGGGAGTCCAGCATGCCGATCAGTTTCATGACGCGTTCCTTCAAGTCGAACCGGTGGGAAGGCATAACCTAGCCGAGCCTGAGGCAAATGTCAGTCGTCAAAACCAGCCTGCTCGTGAATCTCATCCACATTCAATTCCAGCCGATACGCCACCGCCACAAATAACGCCTGACACAAACACAACGTCGCACTCAACGAACGAAAGGCCAATGCGCTGCCTTCATTCACCAGCAGCAGGCTGTTGGCGTTTTTGGCCAACGGCGAGAGGTGGCTGTCGGTGAGGATCAGGGTGTTGGCCTGTTGCTGGCGGGCGTAGCGCAGGCAGTGTTGGGTTTCCTTGGCGTAGGGGGTGAAGCTGATGGCGATCACCAAATCACCGCTACGCACGCTGCGCATCTGCTCGCGATAACTGCCGCCCAGCCCGGAAACCAGGTGAATGCGCTTGTGAGTGTGTTGCAAGTTGTAAACGAGGTAGTCGGCGACGGCGAAGGAGCGACGTACGCCGACGACGTAGATGTTGTCGGCGTTGACGATCAGGTCGACGGCTTTTTCGAACGCGACGTCGTCGAGTTCGCGGCCCAGGCGTTCGATGCCGGAGCGGGTGGCGTCGATGCATTCGCGGGCGAGGTCGCCGTCGCTGGCCTGCTGCGACTGGTTGGCGATCATGCTGCGGATGCGTTGCTGGTAGTTGTGCACCGGCGAGGCTTTGTGGGTATAGGCGGCACGGAACAGCGCCTGCATTTCGCTGAAGCCGCTGAAGCCGAAGCGCTGCGAGAAGCGCACGATGGCGGAGGGATGCACCTCGCATTCGCGGGCGATGTCGCTGATGCGATCGACCATGATCCGCTCGCTTTGCTGGCTCATGTAGCTGGCGATGCGTTTGAGTTGGCGCGGCAGGGTGTCGTATTCGTCGGTGATCAGTTGCAGCAGACGCTCGGCATTGATCGGGGGGCAGGCGAGGGCAGGCTCGTCGTTGGCCGGCAGATCGGGGCGGGGCATAAGTCTTCCTTCAGGCTGATCAAATCACTTTGTGGCTGATGGTAGGAGGGCTTTTGGGGTTCTGCTTGGCTGAAACGATGCACCGGGAGAAGAAAAATTGGCGATGAGGCGCCAGTGGTTAGCCGTTTGTCTTCTATATACAGCCGTTGGACTGAATTTCTTGCTATAAACGCACTCCGATGACCGCCATGACGCCTGTGTCAGAGCTGTTTACTGGGCTTGTCGGACAAATTCCCGGTATTTACAGTTGCTGAGGCCTCAAACGGGCCTTAGACTGCCGCCCCTTCGTAAATTGAGTGCCGGGTGGCGTTTGCAATAAACGATGCCTTTTCGTCGACCGGACACGGTTCGCCGGAACGCTCCCTATTTCGCCTTAATGCACGTTTTTTTATAGAGATATCAATGACAAAGGACAAGTTGCTGGCCATGCCGGCAGATGACTACATGAATGCCGAGCAACACGCTTTCTTCACTGAGCTGTTGCAGAACATGAAAGTCGAAACCCATGAGCGCATTGAGCAAAACCGTATCGCCATCGAAAGCCTGGACACTCCGGCCGACCCGGCGGACGCGGCTTCGGTTGAAGAAGAGCGCACCTGGCTGGTGAACGCGATCGATCGCGACCAGCGCATGCTGCCGCAACTGGAACAAGCCCTTGAGCGCATCAAGGAAGACAGTTTTGGCTGGTGCGACGACAGCGGCGAGGCCATCGGCCTGAAACGCCTGCTGATCAGCCCGACCACCAAGTACTGCATCGAAGCTCAAGAGCGTCACGAGCAGATCGACAAGCACCAGCGTCAGGCCTGATTCCATGGCTGCCCCCTGAATGGGGGGCGCCTGCAAAAGATCGCAGCCTTCGGCAGCTCCTAGACGAGCTGACGGGGCTGCGATCTTTGCTTTTGCTCGTCCGCGATATCTTGCGCACCGTTCCATTGACCTGCTGCAGACCCCACGACTAACGGACCATGGATAATGGCGTTCTAGTGGCGTTTAATGCAGTCACAACAATGAGAACACGCGTGGGGTGTTGAAATGACGAGAGATGGATCTCTGGTTGGGGCTTTGCCCGCACCAGTGCTGTTGCCGAAAAACCGCTGGATCGCTCCGACCCTGCAAAGCATCGCCCTGATGCTGTTGCTCGCCGGCATGACGCTGGGTGAATGGTCGCTGTACATCGGCCTGCCGCTGGCGGTGCTGATTGTCTGGCTGCCGCGCCTGCGCTCGCGTGCCATCCCCGATCTTGCCCCTGTCGATGCCGGCAGCGCGATTTCCGAACTCACTCGCGACCTTTCCTACACCACCAGTCATAACGCGCTGTCAGCCGCCGGTGTGGCGTTTTCCGTCAAGCAACTGGCGAGCAAACTGGAATCGCAACTCGACGCGGCGGCGCAGATTGTCAGCAACGCCGAAGTGATGATCGCCACCGAACACGCCACTTCGCAGCTCAGCCGTGAAGCGCTGGACGCCGCCAGCGAAGCGCATCACAGCAGCGCGGCGGGGCGCACCGAACTGGTGGATTCGATTGCGCGCATGCATCAACTCAGTCAACGCGCCAACGCCAGCCGTGAGTTGATCGAAGCCCTGAGCCTGCGCAGCGACGACATTCAACGGGTGACGCTGGTGATTCAGTCCATCGCCAGCCAGACCAATCTGCTGGCCTTGAACGCGGCGATTGAAGCGGCACGGGCCGGCGAGCATGGCCGGGGTTTTGCGGTGGTGGCGGATGAGGTGCGCGGTCTGGCGGCGCGCACGGCGTCGGCGACGGGCGAAGTCGGCGAGATGGTCGCCGATATTCAGCAGCGCACGGCGCAAGTGGTGGAGCAGATCCGCGAGCTGTCCAGTGATCTGCAGACCGGCGTCGAGCAGGTCGAGAACACCGGTCAGCATCTGGAAAACATCGCCCGGTTGGCCGCCGGGGTGGAAGGTCAGGTCGGCGAAATCGCCCGGGGTGCGGAAACCAATCGCGAGCAGCTCGACAGCCTGTTCAAGGCCATCGAACAGATGCGCAGCGATCTGGCGATCAGCGATCAGCAGACCCGGCGCCTGGCCGAGGCCGCAGTGCAGATGGAAGGCCAGGCGGAAACCATCAGCGAGCGCCTGGCCGAAGTCGGTCTGGATGACTATCACCAGCGCGTCTATGACTTGGCGCGTGAGGGCGCGAGTCAGATTGCGGCGCGGTTCGAGGCGGATGTCGAGCAGGGGCGGATCAGCCTTGAGGATTTGTTCGACCGTCAATATCAACCGATTCCCGGAACGCAACCGCCGAAGTTTCAGACCCGTTTCGACCGCTACACCGATCAGGTATTGCCGGCGATTCAGGAGCCGTTGCTGCCGCGTCATGAGGGGTTGGTGTTCGCCATCGCCTGCACGCAGCAGGGTTATGTGCCGACGCACAACCTGGCATTCAGTCAGCCGTTGACCGGTGACGCGCAGGTCGACGCGGTGGGCAACCGCACCAAGCGCAAGTTCGCTGACCGCACCGGGATTCGCTGCGGCAGTCATCAGCAAGCGGTGCTACTGCAGACGTACACCCGCGATACCGGCGAGCTGATGCATGACCTGTCGGTGCCGATCATGGTCAAGGGCCGGCATTGGGGCGGTCTGCGCCTGGGTTATAAACCGGAGAGTCCGCGCTGATCGATTGTTACCGCTCGCGCAATGAATCTGTGCACGGGCATTGCTGTTTCCTCTGCGACGAAGTCATTAACATGGCTATTAGTTAGGTAGCTAATGAAGTCGAGAGGTCAATATGTGCAGAGTCGATGTCGCGGTGATGATTGGCAGTGGCGTGCCCGCCGGATTGCGCGCGATGGGCCAGAGTGTCTGCTGGGTGGTGCTGCTCAACGGTGAGCGGCGCGGCACTGCGTTCGCCAGTCGCGACGAGGCGGAGGAGTGCAAGGCTGCCTGGCTCGCGCAATTGATGGCCGAGCCTGGCGACAGCCTGCACTGACATTTATTAACGTCCGTCGTGCAGGCGTACGTTCAACTCATCGACCATCACCGCTTCTTCGCCGTCGGCGCGCAACCACTCTTTCAGAAGTTGCGCCTGTTGCGGCGTCCAGAACTCGGCATCAATCAACTTGGTGTTGGCGTCCAGCGGATGCGCTTCGATGAAATCGTCGATTGCCTCGTTTTCCGAAGGCAGGCCCAGTTGGTCGAACAGGGTTTTCAGATCATAGGCTGGCAGTTCCATCGTTTACTCCTTTTGCGTTGGCCGGAATGGCGCTCTCGCTCGCTCTTTATCTGAGGCGGCCGTTGGACAAGAGTTCGATTCGTGATTCAAGCGAGCGGGCAAGGGCGCATGCTTCGTTATGATCTTCGCGGAAACCTCTTACACGACCGGTGGATGATTCTTTGATATGAAAGAACGCATTGCCCGCCGGAACTACCTGAAATCGAGGTCTGTGATTGCCTGGTCCGTGCTCCGCCAGTTCAGCCAAATCGGTGCCTTGCAGTACGAATGGCGAGTCAATGCCAAGGTTGGAAGGCTGGGCAAAGTGAGTCAGAGTGCACATATGAAGTCCTTTTCATGAGATAGCCGACGGTTACAGGTCGGTTCGGGTAGTCGGAAGGAGCATTGCTGCTCTAGAATCGCCAGTGTCTGTTGGCGACAGGTGCCTATCTAAAGCAATTTTTTACCGGCGATATGTCGGAAAAGGGCTTTTTTTCGTCAGCTTTTTCCCTAAAGTTTGTAGTCCGTCTTCGTTGCGCTTCAATGAAGATTTTTCCTTCAAAGCCTGGCGAACGTCGAGGCAAGTTTCTCGCCTGACTTTCCAGTAGTCTTGCGAACTTGTGATGTATGGGCGCTCCGCTTGTTTCAGGTGTACTGAAGTCAATCGGTAATAGCATCGGCCTGGCCGTTTTTTTGCCGTGCGCGTTTTGGCGCAGGGTACTTTTCAGATGTGGGGATGTTTCTTTGGCAGTCAGTAATCTCGATATGCATGCTTTGTTCGTGTTGGGTGATTTGCGTGCAAAGCTGGTCAAGCTGTTTCAATCGCGTTTTGTTTACATCACCGAACAGAACGCCGAAGGTATTTACGTGGCCGAGATCGACACCGAAAGTGCATTGGTGGTCGATGACAAACCGGGGCTCAAGCTCAAGGTCGGCGATCATTTCAGCGCGGCGGTGCTGCCCAGCCGTGAAGGCGGCAAGATGGACATCCGCTTTCGCGAAATCAAACTGACGGTGTACGGCCTGGGCGATTATGCCTTTGTCGATACAGCGGAGGGTCACGCGATCCTGTTCAAGGAAGGCCACAGCGTGGTGACGGTGTTTGCCGCGCATCAGCAATTGCAGGAAGGCCTGACCAAAACCCTGAAAGCGGTCACCGGCAAAGCCGCGAAGTGGCGCAAGGGCGAGCTGGTCACGTTCAAGGCCAGCGAGTGACTGGCGATTTGAATCGCGCTGACTTCCATTCCCGGCACCTCGACCGAGCACGTGAAGAGGCTTTGCGGCTGTTCAACGCCAAAGCCGGAATGCAAGGCGCGTGGCTGAACTGGGTGGCTGCGCAGATCTACACCTTGCGGCCTGCGGAATACGCCAGCATGGTCAGACGCGAGCTGCAAAGCTTGCAGGAAAAGTCTGAAACGTAACCTCGTCGGGATAGGGTCCCGGAAAAAGCAGGAACCTCGGCTACAGTCAGTTGACTGAGTATTCAGAGGCTTGCGGTCTTCTGCCAGGCCATCCTGCTATTGCTGTGAACAGCACGAGGTGCAAAAGCATGAAAGGATTTCGACGGCTACTGGCCGCCAGCATGGTCACGTTTGGTGTACTGACATCGGCACAACCGGTGACGGCGGCGCAAACGCCCATCCATTTTGCCGACCTGAACTGGGAAAGCGGCAGCCTGATCACCGATGTCCTGCGGATCATCGTCGAGAAAGGTTACGGCTTGCCGACGGATACGCTGCCGGGCACCACCATCACCCTGGAAACGGCGCTGGCCAACAATGACATTCAGGTCATTGGCGAGGAGTGGGCCGGACGCAGTCCGGTGTGGGTCAAGGCCGAGGCGGAGGGCAAGGTCGCCAGTCTCGGTGATACGGTCAAGGGCGCTACGGAAGGCTGGTGGGTCCCGGAGTACGTGATCAAGGGTGACCCGGCCAAGGGTATCAAGCCGCTGGCGCCAAATCTGCGCAGCGTCAGTGACCTGAAGCAATACAAGGACGTGTTCAAGGATCCGGAAAACCCGAGCAAGGGCCGTTTTCTCAACAGCCCGATTGGCTGGACCTCGGAAGTGGTGAACAAGCAGAAGCTGACCGCTTATGGCCTGCAGGATGACTACACCAACTTCCGCAGCGGGTCGGGTGCGGCGCTGGATGCCGAGATCAGTTCTTCGATCCGCCGGGGCAAACCGGTGCTGTTCTATTACTGGTCGCCGACACCGTTGCTGGGCAAATTCAAACTGGTGCAACTGGAAGAGCCACCGTTTGATGCCGAAGCGTGGAAGACCCTGACCGATGCCGATAACCCCAATCCGAAACCGACCCGTTCCCTGGCCTCGAAACTGTCGATCGGGGTGTCTACGCCGTTCCAGAAGCAGTATCCGCAGATTACCGAGTTCTTCAGCAAAGTGGATTTCCCGATTGCGCCGCTGAACAAGGCGTTGGCCGAGATGAGCGAGAAACACACTGCGCCACGGGAGGCCGCAAAGGCATTCATGAAGGCGCATCCAGAGGTGTGGCAGGCGTGGGTGCCGAAGGATGTGGCGGAGAAGGTCTCCGCCAGTTTGTAATCGCTCTCTGTAGGAGCTGCCGCAGGCTGCGATCTTTTGATCTTGATCTTAAAATCAAAGTCAAAAGATCGTCCGATCGCGGCCCGAGCCTGCGGCAGCTCCTACAAGGCATCGGGTTAAGTTCAGAACCTGGTTTGCACCGCCAATTCAAAGGTGCGCGGCGTACCCAGATAGTAAGCCGGTGATACATGCGCAAACTCGGCGTACACCTCGTTGGTCAGGTTGCGCACCCGACCGGTAACGGTGGTGTGCGAGTCGACCTTGTAGCTGAGGAAGCTGCCGAACAGCGTGTACGACGGCACGGTCATGGTGTTCGCCGTGTCCGCATACACCGACGCCACATACCGCGCATCGACCCCACCTTGCCATTGCGGCGAAAAATCATAAGTCAGCCACAGATTGCCGACCCGGTCCGGGACGTTGGTTGGCGTGTTGCCCTTGCGTGAAACCACCACGCCGGCGGCATTCTTTTCAGTGAAGTCGTCGTACTGCGCATCGACCCAGGCGAAGTTGCCTTCGGCCAACAGCTTGTCGGTGATCCGCAGGGAACTGGCGATTTCTATGCCTTTGGAGGTTTGCTGACCGACCGGGATGCTGCTGGTCGGGTCCAGCGGGTCAGTCACGGCGAAGTCCTTGCGCTCGATGGTGTACGCGGCAACCGTCGCCGCGCCACGGCCATTCAGGTAGTCGAACTTGCTGCCGATTTCCCACTGTTTACCGGTTGAAACATCGAAGTCCTGCGTGCCGTTCGGTTGTTCGGCGGCGGTGCTGTATTGCACGTAGACGTTGGCCGACGGGATGAACTGGTAGGTCAGGCCGACGCGCCCGGTGACCGGCTCCCAGCTGCGTTTGAGGTGCTTGGGATTGGCGGCCGTCACCGTGCGATGGTTGGTCACGTCGAGGTCGATGTCGTCGTAGCGCAGGCCGGTGAGCAGCGCCAGTTTGTCGGTCAGGGCCAGACGGTTTTCCGCGAATAGCGCTTTGGTCGTGACTTCGTTGGTCTTGTCGCTGATCAGCGCCGGGTTGGTGCCGGGAATATCGTAGAAATGTCCCGGACGGAAGTTGTTCGGATCGACCGTGCTCGCGCCTTTGATGTTCAGCGGCGAGTTGGTGGTCTGGTTGACCTTGTACTCGAAACCACCGGACCACGTCGTGTCGAGACCGAAAAACCTGTTGTCGTGGCGCAGTTCGAACTGGTTGCCGTTCTGCTCACCCTGATGCCGCACTTGATACGCGGTGGAGCGGTTTACCGCGCTGTTGTCGGCGTTGTACTGATAGGTCTCGAGGTTGCGGTAGTCGCGCTGGCTGTCGAGGTGATACAGCGTGTTGCGCAGGGTGGTGCTGTCGTTGATCCGGTAATCGATGATCGAGCGCACCCAGATCGTGCGCTGTTCGTAGCGTCCGTCCTCGACGTTGTAGTTGTTGAAGCGGTTGTGTTTGTCGATCTTCAACTCGCCAGCCTTGGGGTTGAGCACCGGCGTGCCCCAGTACGGGCTGTCTTCGTGTTCGTCTTGATATTCCAGGGCCAGCGTGTGCGACAGATCCGGCGTAAGGTCGCTGAGCAACGAAAACGCCACGCTCCAGGCATCGCGTTCCTGGCGGTCGATGTAGCCGTTGCTGGTGTTGTGGCTGACATCGAGGCGCGCGTAGTGCTGCACGTCGGCGTTCGGTTCGGTCAGCGCATGGTTGAGGCCGAACGCGGTTTCGGTGGTGTCGTAGCTGCCGTAGCTGACGCGGCCTTCGACCGCTTGTTCTTCGCGGGTTGCCAGTTTGGTGACGTAGTTCAGCGAACCGCCGACCGAGCCTGCACCGTTGATCAGCGATGAAGGACCGCCCACCAGTTCGACTCGGTCATAGATCCACGCATCCACCGGTCGGGCGAGGCCGCCGGAGACGTTGATGCCATTGAACATCTGGGTGATCTGGCTGCTGGTGAAACCACGGTAGGAGACGAATCCGCCAAAGCCAGGCGGCGCACTGGCATTGACCCCGGGCAGGGTGTTGGCGGCGTCCTGGAAGTTCTGTGCGCCGTGGCGCTCGATGTCGTTGCGGTTGGCGACGGCCACTGACGCAGGTGTGTCGCGCACGCTGAGGCCGAGGCGCGAAGCCATACCGCTGGATTGGTCGAGGCTGAGGCCTGGTTCGCTGGTGGATTCGCCGTCGATGGTGATCGGCGCCAGATCCACGGTGGATTGCGCCCAGGCGTTAAGGGACAGGCAGCCGCACAGGCTGGCCAGCAGAGGAATATGTTTCATCGTTGAATCCTGAATGCTTGTCTAGGAGTCAGCGCACAGGCGAACGCCGCGCGTTGGCGCAGTGGGCTGAACAATCAAAAAGGCAAAGACACTCAGGCGAGCGGCGGGGCGCGAGGGTTGGCCGAGGGCCAGGTGAAGCGGGCAGGGAGGTCGGCGCTGACGATGGGCGCCAGCGGCGGGCTGTGGTGCTCGGGCAGCACCGCGAGGGTCAGGCTGGAGTTGAACGCCGGGCCCATGCCGCCACCGACCGAGCACAGCGGGCAGCCGAACGCCTTGGACAGGGTCGGCAATGGTTCTTCGCTGGGATTGCTGCTCAGCGGCGCTTGAGTGGCCGGGTCGACCGTACAGAACTGGCCGCCGATGCCGTTGAGCTGCATCCCGACCATTTGCCCGTGACCGATGCTGCAGGCGAACACGTTGAACAGGACGCAGCAATAGAGCATCCAGGCCAGCAGTGAGCGATCGGAACGGGTGAATTTCATGGGGCGGCACTTTACCGTACCGCCGATCGGTCGTGCACTTCAAAAAATGCCGACTAGGATGTTTTGTTCAAATCCCCAGAAAGGATTCTCGACCATGACCTTTGTGTTGGCTCAATGGCTGGTGACGATATTTGCGGCAATCGCCCTGGTACACGTGTACTGGGCGCTGGGTGGGCAGTGGGCGGCGGTGGCGGCGGTACCGCAAGTGCCGGTGCGAGGGCTGGTGGCGACGGTGCGACCGGCCTTCAAACCGTCTGGCTGGATCACGCTGTTGGTGGCGGCAGCGTTATTGGTGATCGCCGCGCTGGTGTGCATGCGGGTCGGCTGGGGCATGCCGCCGGTGCATCACAAGGCGCTGCAGTGGGTGATCAGTGCGATTGCGTTACTGATGTTTGCCCGGGCGATCGGCGATTCGAATCTGGTGGGGTTTTTCAAGGAAGTGAAGGGGTCGCGATTTGCGCGGCTGGATACCTGGGTGTATTCACCGCTGTGCCTGTTGTTGGGGGCGGGGTTGCTGGCGGTGGCTTGGGTCTAGAAAGATCGCAGCCTTCGGCAGCTCCTACAGGGGATTGCATGCCAATGTAGGAGCTGCCGAAGGCTGCGATCTTTTAAGGGTTAGCTACCACTCTCGGTCCTGCGGCTGCTGACCTCAGCCGGCACATCATCCCCGGCCATGCGCTTGCGGAACAACGCTGCCCGCGCCAGCAGCAACGTGGTCACCGGCACGGTAATCGCCAGCAGGATCGGAATCAGCCAGGCATGCATCACCGGCCCTGATTTCAATGCCGAAAAGCAGATGATCGACGCCAGCGCCACGCACCATGCGCCCAGCGTAGAGGCCAGCGCCGGTGGATGCATGCGCTGGAAGTAATCCTTCATGCGCAGCAAGCCGGCCGCGCCAAGCAGCGCAAATACCCCGCTAAGCACCAGTAGAATCGCCACCGGAATCTCGACCCACAACGACAATTGCGCAGTCATTCGATCACCTCGCCACGCAGCAGGAATTTCGCCAGGGCAAACGAACCGACGAAGCCGAACAGCGCGATCAGCAGCGCTGCCTCGAAGTAAGTGTCACTGGAATAACGAATGCCCAGCGTCAGCATCATCAGCATGGCGACGATGTACAGATAATCCAGTGCCAGGACTCGATCCTGCGCCGACGGCCCCTTGAACAGGCGGATCAGGGTCAGGACCATCGCCAGCGAGAACAGGAACAGCGTCAGCAGAATCGCGTTCGACAGCAACGGGCTCATTCGAAAATCTCCATCAACGGCTGCTCGTAGGCAGTCTTGAAGTGGTGGATGAAGTGCGCCTCGTCATCCAGATCCCAGACGTGTAGCAGCAGAATGCTGCGATCCAGCGCCAGCTCCGACCACACGGTGCCGGGCACCACGGTGCAGATCATTGCCAGCGCGGCCAGACCGTTGGCGTCACGCAGGTCCAGCGGCACTTTGACGAAGCGCGAGCGTGGCGGTCGGCGACCCGCGTTGAGCACGCCCCAGGCGACGATCAGGTTGGAGAGGATCACGTCACGACCGACCATCACGAACAGGCGCAAAATTGTCAGCGGGCGGCGAATGCGCACCTGTTTCGGGCGCAGCTTGCGCATCATCAACGGTGCGGCGAACCCGAGTATCGCGCCGAGCAGCAGGTTGCCCGGGCTGACGGAGAGGTTGAGTGTCAGCCACAAAACCCATAATGCCAGTGACAGCAGCGGAGCCGGGAACACGCGCTTCATGGCTGCACCTCCAGCATCGCGGCTTTGGCTTCAGGGCTTGGCACGGCGCGGGTGCCGAGCACGGCCATCACGTATTGCTGCGGGTTGTTCAGCGCGTCGGCGGTGGCCTGGGTATAGCGCAGCAGCGGTTCGGCCTTGAAGGTCAGAGCGATGCTCAGCCCCAGCAACAGGAAAACCGGCGCACATTCGAGTTTGCGCAGCAGCGGTGAAGGGCGCTCTTCCGGCGTCCAGAAACGCTGGACGCCCATGCGCGCGAACGCCATCAGAGAGGCCAGCCCGGAGAGGATCAGCAGCGCCAGCAACGCCCAGGACGCGTTGGAAATCGGCGCTTCATCGCCCAGCCCCAGCGGATTGAGCAGCGCACCCATCAGACTGAGTTTGCCGATGAACCCGGACAGCGGCGGCATGCCGATGATCAGTAGTGCGCAGGCAATGAAGCTCAGGCCGAGAAACGCCATGGTCCACGGAATGACCTGGCCGACCACGGCTTTCTGCTCGTCATCGAGGTTGATGCCCTTGGGCGGTTGCAGGGATTCCTGCGGACGCGGCAGCAGTTCGCTTTCATCCTCCAGCGGGATTTCGTTGGCCGAACGCGACCGCTCGATCAACTCCGCCAGCAGGAACAGCGCACTCAGGGCCAGCGTCGAGCTGACCAGATAGAACAGCGCCGCGCCGATCAGGTTCGGCTGGGCGAAACCCACCGCCGACAGCAGAATCCCCGCCGACACCAGAATGCTCAGGCTGGCCATGCGCTCCAGGCGTTGCGCAGCCAGAATCGCCAGCGCGGCGCAGGCGATGGTCGCCATGCCGCCGTAGATCAGCCAGTCACCACCGAAGAACGCCGATGCCCCGGCCTGGCCGGAGAACAGCAGCGTCCACAGGCGCAGCAGGGTGTAGACGCCGACCTTGGTCATGATCGCGAACATCGCCGCGACCGGTGCGCTGGCCGAGGAGTAGGCCGGCACCAGCCAGAAGTTCAGCGGCCACATGCCGGCCTTGGCCAGAAACGCCACCGCAAGAATCCCCGCGCCAGCATGCAGCAAGCCACGGTCGGCTTCCGGCACCAGCGGGATCTTCAGCGCCAGATCGGCCATGTTCAGGGTGCCGGTGACGCCGTAGATCAGCGCCGCGCCGATCAGAAACAGCGACGAGGCCAGGAGGTTGATCGAGATGTAATGCAGGCCCGACGATACCCGCGCCCGGCCCGAGCCGTGCAGCAACAGGCCATAAGAGGCCGCGAGCAGCACTTCGAAGAACACGAACAGGTTGAACAGGTCGGCGGTGAGGAACGCGCCGTACAGGCCCATCAGCTGAATCTGGAACAACGCGTGGAAGCTCGAGCCCGCGCCATCCCAGCGCGCCATGGCGAACAGCAGGGCGCTGACGCCGATGATCCCGGTCAGTACCAGCATCAATGCCGACAGGCGATCGACCACCAGCACGATGCCGAACGGCGCCTGCCAGTTGCCCGGCAGGTACACGCCGATGGAGCCGGGCACGCCGGTGGTTTGCGTCCATTGCAGCAGCATCACCGAAATGAACAGGCCGACGAGGCTGGAGAACAGGTTGATTTTCGCCTTCAGCGGCCGGTGTTTTTCGCCCAGCATCAGCATCACGGCGGCGGTCAGCAGCGGCAGCAGGATCGGTGCCGCGATCAGGTGAGTCATCGCCATCATTCCTTGGGCTCCCGGCCATCGACGTGGTCGGTGCCGGTCAGGCCCCGCGATGCCAGCAACACCACCAGGAACAGGGCGGTCATGGCAAAGCTGATGACGATTGCAGTCAGCACCAGTGCCTGCGGTAGCGGATCGGTGTAGTGCAGCAGGTCCTGGGTCACGCCGTCCTTGATCACCGGCTCTTTACCGATGAACAGGCTGCCCATGCTGAAGATGAACAGGTTGACCGCGTAGGACAACAGGCACAGGCCCATGACCACCTGGAACGTCCGTGGCCGTAGCACCAGCCACACGCCGGACGCGGCGAGGACGCCGATGGCGATTGCGATGACTTCTTCCATCAGACGGCTCCTTTGCTGGCGACGGACTTGGGCAGCGACGCGGTTTTGTGACCACGCACCGATTGGTGGGCGAGAGCGGTGAGGATCAGCAGCGTCGAGCCCACGACCACGGCGTACACGCCGATGTCAAAGAACAGCGCGCTGGCGATATGGATGTCGCCCAGCAGCGGCAAGGCGAAATGCCAGGTATGGGTGGTCAGGAACGGGTAACCGACCGCCATCGCCCCGAGACCGGTAGCGGTGGCGAACAGCAGGCCGGTGCCCATCCAGCGCAATGGTCGCAGGCTCATTTGCGCCTCGACCCACTGCGTCCCGGCGACCATGTATTGCAGGATGAACGCCACCGACATCACCAGCCCGGCAACGAAACCGCCGCCCGGTTGATTGTGGCCGCGCATGAACAGATAGCACGACACCACCAGCGCAATCGGCAGCAACAGGCGCACCAGCACCGCCGGCACCATCATGAAGCCGAGCGCGGTATCGCTGGCGCTGCGCGGGTTGACCAGATCGGTGACCACGTCCGGCGCGAGCAGGCGTTGCTGGGCCGGCAGTTGCAGGCTCTCTTTCGGCGGGCGGAAACGCCGGAGCAGGGCGAACACGGTCAGCGCCACGGCCACCAGCACGGTGATTTCACCCAGGGTATCGAAGCCACGGAAGTCCACCAGCATCACGTTGACCACGTTGCTGCCACCGCCTTCGGGCATGGCCCGGCTGAGGTAGAACGAGGAAATGTCGTTGGGGGTCTGCCGCGTCAGCATCGCGTAGGACAGCAGCGCCATGCCGGCGCCGACCGCAATCGACAACAGCAAGTCGCGCAGGCGCCGCACCCGGGCCTTGCGCAGGCTCGACGGCAGTGGCGAGACTTCTTCGATGCGTCGCGGCAACCAGCGCAGGCCGAGCAGGATCAGCACCGTGGTCACCACTTCCACCGCCAGTTGTGTCAGGGCCAGATCCGGCGCCGAGAACCAGACGAAGGTCACGCAGGTCATCAGCCCGCAGACGCTGACCATGGTCAGGGCGGCGAGACGGTGATACTTGGCTTGCCATGCGGCGCCGAGGGCGCAGGCGATTGCCAGCAGCCACAGGGTGACGAACACGATGGAGCCCGGAATCTTCGGCCGGTCGCCCCAGCTCAGCTGGCTGTGCAGCATCGGGATCAGGCCGGCGAGCACTGCCGCCAATACCATCAGGAATAGTTGCATCTGCAGGCGGCGGGTGCCGAGTCGACGTTCTACCCGGCGGGCCATGCGCATCATCAGCACCAGACTGCGCTCGAACAGCCGCTTGCCGTTGAAGCGACCTACCAGCGGCGGGTATTTGAAGCGGCCACGCTTGAGCTGATTGCGCAGCAACAGATAAACCACGATGCCGCCGGACATGGCGATCAGGCTCATGATCATCGGCGCATTCAGACCGTGCCAGATGGCCAGGCTGTACTCGGGCAGCGTCCCACCCACTACCGGCAGTGCGGCGGCCGCGAGCAGCGGACCGACCACTTGCGCCGGGAAAATCCCGACGATCAGGCAGGTGAACACCAGCAGCTCGACCGGCGCACGCATCCAGCGCGGCGGTTCGTGCGGGGTGTGCGGCAGGTCGGTGGCGGTCGGGCCGAAGAATACGTCGACGGTAAAGCGCAGCGAGTAGGCGACGCTGAAGGTGCCGGCGATGGTTGCGACAATCGGCAGCGCCGCTTCGACCCACGCGGTGGCATTGATGAACACGGTTTCGGCGAAGAACATTTCTTTCGACAGGAAGCCGTTGAGCAGCGGTACGCCGGCCATCGACGCGCTGGCAACCATCGCCAGGGTCGCGGTGAACGGAATCAGTTTGATCAGGCCGCTGAGCTTGCGGATGTCTCGGGTGCCGCTCTCGTGGTCGATGATCCCGGCGGCCATGAACAGCGAGGCCTTGAAGGTCGCGTGGTTGAGAATGTGGAACACCGCCGCGACTGCCGCCAGCGGGCTGTTCAGGCCCAGCAGCAAGGTGATCAGGCCCAGATGGCTGATGGTCGAATAGGCCAGCAGACCCTTGAGGTCGTTCTGGAACATCGCGCAATACGCGCCGAGCAACAGCGTACACGCACCGGCGCCGCTGACGATGTAGAACCATTCTTCACTGCCGGACAGCGACGGCCACAGGCGTGCGAGCAGGAACACCCCGGCCTTGACCATGGTCGCCGAGTGCAGATAAGCCGAAACCGGGGTGGGCGCCGCCATGGCGTGCGGCAGCCAGAAGTGGAAAGGGAACTGAGCGCTTTTGCTGAGGGCGCCGATGAGGATGAGGGGAAGCAGGATGGGGTAGAGGGCATGTGCGCGAATCTGATCGCCGGCGGCCAGGACCTTGTCCAGGTCATAGCTGCCGACGACATGGCCGAGGATCATGACTCCCGCCAGCAGGCATAGTCCCCCGGCGCCGGTGACCATCAGCGCCATATAGGCGCCACGCCGGGCATCGGAGCGGTGATGCCAGTAGCCGATCAGCAGGAACGAGAAGAGGCTGGTCAGCTCCCAGAAGAACACGATCTGGATCAGGTTGCCGGAAATCACCAGGCCGAGCATGGCGCCCATGAACGCCAGGAAGAAGGCGAAGAAACGTGGCACCGGGTCGTCCGGCGACATGTAATAACGCGCATATAAAGAGACCAGAGCGCCGATGCCCAGCACCAGCAGCGAGAACAGCCAGGCGAAACCGTCCATACGCAGGACGAAGTTCAAACCGAGGCTGGGCAGCCACATGAATTCTTCACGGATCACGCCGCCGTGGGCGATTTGCGGGTACAACAGCGCGACCTGCACGGTGCCGATCAGAGCGACCAGACCTGCCAACAGGGATTCGGTATTACGCGCATTGTGTGGCAGCACCGCTGCCAGACAGCTGCCAATGAATGGCAGAAGCAGTAGAACTATCAGGGACATAGGCTTCTAATCTGCGGAAGTTTGTGAAGCATCATACGTGCCAGCTCCCTGATTACCAAACGCCAGGATGTCTCAGAATCCTACAAAGTAGTCTGAAAAAATTGGTTTGGCTTTGTTTCAAGGGGAAAAAGATCGCAGCCTGCGGCAGCTCCTACAGGGATATGCATTCCGTGTAGGAGCTGCCGCAGGCTGCGATCTTTTGATCTTCGCTTTCAATTACCGCTGTCGTTCTCCAAGGCACCTTCAACTGCTTCGTCAACCTTACCCTTGGTCTTCAACTCACTGACAATCACCGCCGCGACAATCAACCCTGCACCCACCAAGGCAATCGCCGGCAAGCGCTCCCCGGCGATCCGCCCGACGATCCCGGCCCACACTGGCTCACCGGCATAGATCAACGTCGCCCGGGTCGGCGAAACGCTTTTCTGCGCCCAGTTCATCGCCACCTGAATCGCCGCACTCGCCGCGCCGAGTCCCAGTGCGGTCACCAGCAGCGTCCAGGAAAAATCCGGAAGTGCCTCACCGGTCGGCACCACCAGCAGGAATGACAGCACCGAGGTCGCTGCCAGTTGCACCACGGTCACCCGGCGTACATCGACCTGGCCGGCATAGGTGCTGATCAGAATGATCTCGGCGGCAATGGCAATGGCGCTGATCAGCGTGGCGATTTCGCCGGGGCTGAAATTCAGCGCAGCCCCGGACGGCCCGGACAGCAGCATCAACCCGGTAAACGCCAGCATGATGCCAATGCTCGGCATCAGCCCCGGCCGACGGCCCAGCACCAGCCATTGCAGCAACGGCACGAAGGGCACGTACAACGCGGTGATGAATGCCGACTGGCTGCTCGGGATCGTTTGCAGGCCAACGGTTTGCAGGCCGTAACCGAGCATGATAGCCACGCCGATGAAGGTGCCGGCTTTGAGTTCGAACAGGGTCAGGTTGCGCAAGTGGCGCCAGGAAAACAGCGCGACAATGGCGGCCGCAGCGGCAAAGCGCAGGCCGACGAAGAACATCGGGCCACTGACGGTCATGGCGTGTTGCACCAGCAGGAACGTACCGCCCCAGACCATGGTGATCAGCACCAGCACGCACTCGGCCTTGCTGAAGCGGGAGAAGCGAAGAGGTGTGGGGGAGCTGTTCACTGACGTCATGACCTTGCGCACTATAAAAGGCAGGACGCACAATGCGCCCAACGTTGCGCAGTATACTGCCCAACCCCACCGAGTGAGCAATATAGTGCACAAAGATTCCAGCCAACGGGCGTCCGTCCTGCAACACGTCAGCCACAACGTTCGGCGCCTGCGCCACGCCGCTGACATGAGCCAGACCGCGCTGGCCGAAAAGTCCGGCGTCAGTCGGCGCATGCTGGTGGCGATCGAGGCCGGGGAAAAGAATGTCAGCCTGACCACCCTCGACCGCGTCGCTGAAGCGCTCGATGTGGCCTTCAGCGACCTGATCCAGGCCCCCGACGCGCGCGATACCAGTCGCATCAACGAAGTGGCGTGGGCCGGGGTGATTCCCGGGAGCAAAGCGGTGCTGCTGTCCAAGGCCACCGCCACCCGTGAAGTCGAACAGTGGGAATGGTGCCTGCAACCGGGCGAGGTCTACCCGTCGCAACCCGACGCCGATGGCTGGAGTGAACAGATCTATGTGTTCGAAGGTTGCCTGACGTTAACGGTGGGTGAAGTGACCAATACCATTGCGACTGGCGAGTTTTTCATGTTCGCCAGCAACCAGCCGCACGGCTATCGCAACGACGGATCCGTCGCGGTGCGCTTTGTGCGCAATGTGGTGATTTGAATGGCCCGGAGCGCAGACATCCTGATCATCGGCGGTGGCCTCAGCGGCACGATGCTGGCCGTGCAATTGTTGCGACTGCCCGGCCAGCGGCGGATCCTGATCATCGAACCGCGCGCCGAACTCGGCCGTGGCGAAGCCTACAGCGCCGTCGAACTGGGCCACACGCTCAACGGCAATGCGGCGCGCATGAGTGTCGACCCGGACAACCCTGATGACTTGACCCAATGGCTGACTGCGCACATTGCCGCCGGCGGCTGGCCGGAGTCCGCCGAGCAGAACGTGCCGGTCAGTGAACTGTTCCCGCCGCGCGGGCTGTTTGGCGTGTATGTGCAGCAGCGCCTGGCCGAGGCGCGAGTCGTTGGTGCGCGGCAGGGTTCGACCGTCGAGCACGTTCGCGCCGAAGTCGTCGATCTGCAAACCGATGCTGATTCGGTGCAACTGACCTTGAACGATGGGCAGCACCTGAACGGCGCCTGTGCCGTGCTCGCCACGGGCATGTTCCCCGCCGCGCGCACGCCACAGAAGGATTCCAGCGGCCTGAATGCCGCTGCGCTTGATCCGTGGGACGTCGCGGCCATGCGCCAGCTCGATCCGCAGTCAACCGTGCTGATCATCGGCTCCGGGCTGACCATGGTCGATGCCGTGGTTTCGCTGGAGCAGGCCGGGCATCGCGGGCCGATCGACGTGTTTTCCCGCCATGGACTGTTGCCCCATGTACGTCGACAACCGCCGGCGTGGGTGGATTTCCTTGCGCAAGATCCGGGCATTCGCACGCCGCGACAGTTGCTGCACGAACTGCGCAGGCATTGCCGTGACGCCATTGCCCAAGGCATCGACTGGCAGGCGCCGCTGGACACCGTGCGAGCTAATATCGGCCGGCTGTGGAGTCAGGCGACTGACGTGCAGCGAAGACAATTCGTACGCCATGTGCGGCCATGGTGGGAGAGTCATCATCACCGTTCGCCACCGTTGAGTGCGGCGTTGGTTGTGCGCTTGCACAACGAGGGACGGTTGCGGATTCAGGCAGCGTCGTTCAAGGGGCTTGAGCCGAGTACGCAGAATGGTGTCAGCATTCGCATTCGGCCACGCGGTGAGTCTGAGACTCGCGTGGTACACGGCGCAGCGCTGATCAATTCCAGTGGCATCGAGTATGACTGGCGGCGCGTGGCGCGACCGTTGCCGCAGCAGTTGCTGGCGCGTGGGCTTGTGCGTCCGGGGCCGTTGGCGTTGGGGATTGCAGCGGCGGTGGACGGTGCGGTGCTGGACGCTGAAGGGCAGGCCGGCAGCCGAATATTTGCCATGGGCCCACCATTGCGCGGGATGTGGTGGGAGAGTACGGCAGTGACGGATGTGGCGTTGCAGGCCAAGGCATTGGCGGTGCGGCTGGTGGATTGATGTTGTTCTTGCTGGCCCCATCGCTGGCAAGCCAGCTCCCACAGGGTTTTGCATGGATCACAAATCTGTGAGCAACACAGAAAACTGGGGTAGCTGGCAAGCCAGCTCCCACAGGGTTTTGCATGGATCACAAAATCTGTGAACAACACAGAATACTGGGGTAGCTGGCAAGCCAGCCCCAATAGGGTTTTGCATGGATCACAAAGTCTGTGAACAACACAAACCACTGTGGGAGCTGGCTTGCCAGCGATGGGGCCAGTTCAGCCAATGATTATCTCGGCAGTGCATTCATCAGCCAGCGCTGACGAATCTGCTCCAGGCGCCCGTCGGCGCGCAAGGTTTCCAGCGCCTGTTGCCAGCGTTTGACCTGACCCGGATCGGTCTGCAGCGAAAAGGCGATGTAGGTGTCCTGTTTCATCAGCGACATCTGATACCGCAAGCGTCCCGGCTCCATGCCCTGGGTGCGGGCCAGCGCGGCGGTGGACAGGGTGTCGGAGACCACGAAATCGGTCCGGCCCAAGCTGAACAGACGCATCATCTGTTCCGGGGTTTCGACACCGTCGAGGTTCTTCAGATTTTGCTGCTGAAGGTAGCTGTAGATCAGCCATTTGCGCGGCACGCTGATGCGCCCGGCCTGATCCGCCTGCTGCAGGGTTTTTACCGGCGGCTGGTTGTTGGCATGGGCGTAGAGCGCGGTTTCGACTTCGATCAGCGGCCCGACCCATTGATAGCGGTCATCGCGCTCATCAGTACGCAGGACGGTGAATACGCCAGTGTTGGCTGTTTCGCTGGCCGTGCGCAAGGCTCGCAGCAAGGGGACTTGTTGCAGGTCGATCCGGTCACCGGTTTGCTCTGCCAGCGCGCGCACCACGTCGACTCCGTAACCCTCTAGGTGATCGCCTTGCTGAAAGTGCAGGGGGCGATGGTTGTCGGTGAGCAGTTGCAGATCTGCTGCATCGGCTGCCAGGGGCCAGGAGTGACAGCAGACACGCGGCAATCCGTTTCATGAATCGTCCCTGAAAAATTGAGCGCGAAGCTAGTACGGGCCGGGGGTGGCTTTCGTGCGGAATGTACGGGGCTTTTGCGTCAGAAATAAAGGCTGATTGGCAGCATCGGCGCACGCAGAAACATTGTGGGGTGCCTGGTATTTCTGGCTGGCGCACAACCTGTGGGAGCGAGCCTGCTCGCGAAAACGGTGGATCAGTCAACATCTGAAGTGGNTCTGGCCTATTCGCGAGCAGGCTCGCTCCCACTTTGGTTTTGTTGTGCTTGCATGGGTGGCTGGCACAGGGGGATGCGGTGGCCGGAAGAGTTACGCCACCACGCGATAGCACGGCACATACGCCGCGCCGCCCGGCAGTTTCATCCGGTGCTGGGCGACGAAGGCTTTGAGCAGCGCATCGAGCGGTTGCATGATCGCTGCGTCACCACGGATCTGGTACGGCCCGTGTTCCTCGATCAAGCGGATGCCCTTGTCCTTGACGTTGCCGGCGACGATCCCGGAGAACGCGCGACGCAGGTTGGCGGCCAGTTCGTGGGGCGGCTGGTCGCGGTGCAGCTTGAGGTTGGCCATGTTCTCGTGGGTCGGATCGAACGGACGCTGGAAGCTTTCGTCGATCTTCAGCAGCCAGTTGAAGTGGAACGCGTCGTTGCGCTCGCGGCGGAACTGCTTCACCGCTTTGAGGCCAGCCGTCATCTGCCGGGCGACTTCGGCCGGGTCGTCGATGATGATCTCATAGTGCTGTTTGGCCGCATCGCCCAGGGTGGCGGTGACGAAAGCATCAAGTTGCTCCAGGTACGGCGCGGCATGTTTCGGCCCGGTCAGAATCACCGGGAACGGCAGGCCCTGATTGTCCGGATGCATCAGGATACCCAGCAGGTACAGGAACTCTTCGGCGGTGCCGGCGCCGCCCGGGAAGATGATGATGCCGTGGCCGACACGCACGAACGCTTCCAGACGTTTTTCGATGTCCGGCAGGATCACCAGCTCATTGACGATCGGGTTCGGCGCTTCAGCGGCGATGATCCCCGGTTCGGTCAGGCCGAGGTAGCGCCCACCGTGGATACGCTGCTTGGCATGGGCGATGGTCGCGCCCTTCATCGGGCCTTTCATCACGCCGGGGCCGCAACCGGTGCAGATGTCGAGGCTGCGCAGGCCCAGTTCGTGGCCGACTTTCTTGGTGTATTTGTATTCTTCGGTGTTGATCGAGTGACCGCCCCAGCACACGACGATTTTCGGCTCGACACCCGGGCGCAAGGTGCGCGCGTTGCGCAGCAGATGGAACACGTAGTCGCTGATGCCTTGTGAGGTGCTGAGGTCGATGCGTTGGCTGTCGAGTTCGTTTTCGGTGTAGACGATGTCACGCAGGGCGCTGAACAGCATCTCGCGGGTGCTGGCGATCATTTCGCCGTCGACGAACGCGTCGGCCGGGGCGTTCAGCAGTTCGAGGCGCACACCGCGATCCTGCTGGTGAATGCGGATTTCGAAGTCCTTGTAGGCTTCGAGGATGGTCTTGGCGTTGTCAACATGCGCGCCGGTGTTGAGGATGGCCAGGGCGCACTGGCGGAAGAGGGTGTAGGTGCTGCCGGATCCGGCTTCGCTCAGTTGCTGCACTTCACGTTGAGAAAGGGTTTCCAGGCTGCCTTTCGGGCTGACCGAGGCGTTGATTACGTGTCGTTGGGTCATGCAATGATCCTTAAAACGATGTCATTCCAATGGCAGGCAAATGGCATCCGAATAGTGTGTATCCATGAATGAAGATGGCACGATCTGCGCTGTACCGCCATGTCCCCGTTGGACGCTGAAAAGATGAAAAGGGCCCCCAGCATAGCTAAATCGTGCACAGAGGCGATAATGCGCAACGAGTTTTTTCCGTTGCCCTTTTTATCGTTCAAGGAAGTCATGCCTGATGTTCGAGATCCAGCCGATGGACCCAGCAACGTTTCGCCAGCAGACCCGTCGCAGCACACTGATCATTGCCGTGCTGTTCCTGGTGTTGGCGATGGCGCTTTCGACGGCGGCGGTGGCGCTGTTCGGTGAACCCGGCGGCGATAATCTGCGTTTCAATGTCGGCGGAGTGTTCGTCGCGTTTCTGTTGACGGCGGCGCTGATGCGCGGGCAGTTCTGGCAGCAGCCGTGGATGGCCCCGGCGGTCTATAGCTGGCGGCTCAAGCGCAGCCTGATGAGTGTGACCAACGTGATGCATCAGGTGACAGCGGCCGTTGAACAAAACGATCCGACGGCGATGAAGGTGCTGCGTTTCTATCATCTGGGGTTGACCCAGATGCACGAACTGGACGGTAACTCCAGCGATCACGCGCAGTTGCAGCGGGAGGTCGCAGCGCACCAGGAGCGGATGCAGGCGCTGGGTCTGGAGATCGACCAGAAGCGCCTGGATCCGGCCTGGCTGCAAGCCTTGAAACCCGCCGCTCGTTAAAACGGAATACGGCTGGCGCGGCGCAGTTTCCACGCACGGGCCAGACGCCCGTAGACCAGCAAATTGACCACCAGCACCACGCTGCCCAGTGCCAACTGGATCTGTGGCGTCAGACCTGCGGGGTAGATGATCGGCCAGATGTAGTGCTCGATGAAGCCGCCGGCGTATTCGGTCTGCCCGGCGGCGTGGCGCATCAGGTTTTCCCAGTAGGTCAGCGGACAAGTCAGGTGCAACACCTCGACTGCCACGCCCCACGCCGCCGCCGGCAGATGCAGCCACATCAGGCGTGGCCATTTGAGCACCAGCAGCCCGCCGAACAGCACGAACAGTATGAATGACAGATGGAACAGCACCAGCCCGTCGGCTGCGATTCGGTACAGCATGTCTTCTCCCTGACACGGTTGTGAAGGCCTCCATGGTACGCCGACAGCGGCGCCCGGGCGCGGTGATTCAGCGCAAGTGCGCAAGATTGTTCAAGCCACGAAGGGGCATTTGCTGGCAGAGTCTGCGACCGTTTCCTCGGTTGAAGAGCGTTATGTCTGACTCACTTATGCCGCGCCGTGCGTTTCTTCGCGGCGCTGCGGCGATCATGCCGTTATCGTTGGCGACGGCGCCGTGGGGGCTGCTCGCCGGCTCCATGGCGATCGAAGCCAATCTCACACCGCTGCAGGGGCAGGGCCTGTCGAGCATTGTGTTCGCGGGCGCCGCGCAACTGGTGGCGATCGGCATGCTCAAGGGCGGTGCCGGGATTTTCTCGATCCTGTTGACCACGCTGCTGCTGACCTCGCAGCACCTGTTGTACGGAATGAGCATGCGCTCGGTGATCTCGCCGCTGCCCGGGCGCTGGCGCATCGGTCTGGGCTTTTTGCTCACCGATGAACTGTTTGCCCTGACCAGCCAGCATGACCGTCAGCAGTTCAATCGCTGGTATGCCTTGGGCGTCGGTCTGACGTTCTACATCGCATGGAACCTGTTCACCCTGGCCGGCATCGTCCTGGGCAGCAGTATTCCGGAGCTTGAGCATCTGGGCCTGGACTTCTCGATTGCCGCCACTTTCATCGCATTGATCACCCCGGTGGTGCGTAACGTGCCGACCGTGGTTTGCGTGGCGGTGTCGCTGTTCTGTTCGGTGCTGTTCAGCTATTGGCAATGGGGCTCGGCACTGGTGCTGTCGGGGCTGGCCGGGATGACCGCAGGATTTGTCTGCAACAAGTTGTATCGGGGGCGCACATGATGGTCTGGGCAGTGATTGTCGGCATGGGGATTCTGGTGTTCCTCAACCGCTACGTGTTTCTCGAACCGCGCCTGCCATTGCGTTTGAGCAGCAACGCGCGGCAGTTTCTCGGGTTTGCCGTACCGGGAATGTTGACGGCGATCTGCGGACCAATCGTGTTCATGCCGGACAAACAATTGAATGTGCAGTGGGATAATCCGTATTTGCTGAGTTCGCTGGTTGCGATCGGCTTGGTGCTGTACACCCGCAATACGTTGCTCAGCATGCTTTTAAGCATGGCGTTTTTCTTTTTGTTGCGCTGGTGGTTGTAAGTTGACGGGGAAAAACTGTTCTACGCTTATTGGATGATTATTGTCGACGAGGCAAAGTTCACATGACGACCGAGCAGAAGCGTCCGGATGAAAACCAGGCAGTAGACGACGAAGTGGACGAACCGAGCGAAGAGGAAATCGAGCGCGAGAAACGCAAGGAACAGACGTGGAAGCACGACGATGACAAGGAACTCACCGGGCCCGACGTGAAATTCTGACAGCCCCATGCAAAAAGCCCCGCAGCAGCGGGGCTTTTTGTTGTTTCACAGGTCTTCCAGGTGCGGGAAGTCCGGATGTGACGCCCGATAGCCCAGCGTCTTGTCGATCCACGCATTGAGCTCATTGACCATCACCGGTGGGTGGCCGGGATAGCCTTCGAGCGTGGTGCGCAGAATACGTTCGATGTCCGGCACTGAACGCAGGTTTCGGGTCTTGATGTAGTGGCCGATAAAACAGTCGAGTTGAAAGCGTTCTGTCATGGACAGATAAATACACTCCAGGCCGTTGGCCTGTTTGATTGCAAAATCGTCGCGCAACTTAGTTCTCTGCAAGGCTTGGTAAAAGTTGTAGGGGATTCCTGGTTTGTTGACTCTTTGGTCAACTGGTATGCCAATTGGAAATGCGGCGCGCATGCTATCCGTAGTGCATCTAAATGTATGTATGACGGTTGAAATGTCAGACAAGCGGTTAAATCGCTCAAACGACTGTTTTTTTGAGGCTGTTTCAGCGATGAAACACCAGCTGTAAAGATCGAGTGTCACCTGTAATCACCTGTAGGAGCTGCCGCAGGCTGCGATCTTTTGATCTTGCTTTTAAAAAATTAAAAATCAAAANCTGCGGCAGCTCCTACAGGGTAAACGCGTGAGATCACGGATCTTTACGCCACTTCTTCAATCAGCCCGGCGCCCTGATTGCGCGAATTGCCGACGGCTTTGCCGACTTTGTGCCAGGCAAATGCCTCGCTGGCTTCACCTTCGAACAGCAACATCTGTTCGGCACGTTCGGTCGGTGTTGCCGGGTCCAGCCACTCGGCAGCCAGCTCCGGGCGGAACACCACCGGGCGGCGATCATGGATATCGAGCAGGCCGCCGACGCTGTCGGCGGTGATGATCACGAAACCATCGTCGTCCCGGGCGTCGTTGCCGGGTGTCGGAAACTGGCCGATGGCCGCACAGAACACCGGCCCGTGATCGGCACGCCGGATCAGCCACGGCTGTCGGGTGTCATCCGGGCCGTCGACCCATTCGAACCAATTGTCGACCGGCACGATCAACCGATGACGCCAGATCGCCCGGAAGAAGGGGCCATGGGCGACTTTTTCCACACGGGCGTTGATCGGCGCCGCGCGGTCTTTGGCCCAGTGCGGACGCCAGCCCCAGCGCAGGTTGTCGGCATACAGGCGTTGATCATATTGATGAAGAATGGCGAGAGACGTGGTCGGCGCCGCGTTGTAGTGTTCCAGCGCGGCGTCGCCGACGTGATTGATCAGCGCATCGGGAATGCTCAGCACCGCGACAAAGTCGTGAATGCCACGGTACTGCGAGAGTCTTCCGCACATGCGCTGAATCTCCGGTTGCACGCTTTCAGCTTAGTTGGCTCTGGCCAATCAGTCCTGTGCCGCCTGACCGGTGAACGTGTCGCGCCAGACCAGCCAGCGGCGCTCCAGCAGCGCGAGCACGCCATCGCTGAGTTTGCCGAGCACGGCGAGCACGATGATCGCTGCCAGCACGATGTCCGGTCGCGAGGTTTCGCGGCCGTCGCTGAGCAGATAGCCCAGGCCTTTGGTCGCGGCGATCAGCTCGGCGGCCACTAGAAACATCCACGCCAGACTCATGCCGCTGCGCAGCCCGGTGAACAGGCCGGGCAGGGCGGCCGGCAACAGAATCCGCCGTACCAGTTGCAGGCGGCTGAAGCCATAGATGCGCCCGACCTCGACCAGTTTGCGATCGATGTTGCGAATCGCCGCGACCACGTTGACGTACACCGGAAAGAACGCGCCGATGGCGATCAGCACGATTTTCGAGGTTTCATCGATGCCCAGCCACAGCAGCAACAGCGGCACCCAGGCCAGACTCGGAATCGAACGCAGCGCGGCGAACGTCGGTTCCAGATACGCCTCGGCCTCACGACTGAGGCCGACCCAGGCGGCGAACACCAGCGCCAGGCTGGCGCCAATTGCAAACCCGAGCAACACGCGGATCAGGCTGGCGCCGATGTGTTTCCACAGCGCGCCTTCGGCGAGGTCGGTGAGGGTCAGGGCGATCTCGCTGGGGGCCGGCATTTGGTAGGACGGCAGCCAGCCGAGACGCACGATGAACTCCAGGACGACTACGATCAGCAGCGGCAGGGCCAGACCTTTGAAGTGCCGTCGCCATGTCGGGTTGAGGGATGACGCTCGCGGCCTCGACAAGCGCCGAGGAGGGGCGGGCAGTTCGTTACTGCGAGTGGTCATACATGAGCTCCGCTCACAGCGAATCCGCAGCGGACGCGGATGGGCTGTGAGTCTGGTCGGTTATTGGCGGGCGACGGCTTGCTGCACACCACTGTCGAGCAACTGATCGATGACTTGATCGACATTCACCCCACGCCGCACCAATTCCTCGGACACCAGAATCGGTGCCGCCGCCTTGGACGCCTGCACGTCGTTGGCGGTCAGTTGCGGGCTGCTCAAGTCGGTGCGCGACAACTGCAGTTTGGCCACGTCCAGCGGCAGGCCGGATTCCTTGGCGAGCAGGGCGGCGAACTCGTCGGGATTTTGCAGCGCCCATTGTCGCGCCTGCTCGTAGGCTTTGATCACCGTGTCGATGGTATGCGGATGCTCCTTGGCGTACTGCTCGGTGACGCTGACCACGCCGTAACTGTTGAACGCCGGGTTGCGGTACAGCAGACGCGAACCGGCCTGCACCTGACTGGCGGCCATGTGCGGATCGAGTCCGGCCCAGGCGTCCACATCACCTTTTTCCAGCGCGGTGCGGCCGTCCGGGTGTTGCAGGTGCACCAGTTCCACGTCGTCTTTCTTCAGCCCGGCCTGTTGCAGGCTGCGCAGGGTGAACAGGTAGGGATCGGTGCCTTTGGTGGCGGCGATTTTCTTGCCTTTGAGGTCGGCGACGCTCTGGTACGGCGAATCCTTGCGCACCACCAGCGCAGTCCATTCGGCGCGGCTGTAAACGTAGACCGATTTGATCGGGCTGCCGTTGGCGCGGCTCAGCACTGCAGCAAGGCTGGCGCTGGAGGCGAAATCGACGCCGCCGCTATTCAGATATTCCAGCGAACGGTTGCTGCCCTGGCTGAGCACCCAACTGACTTTGGTCTGCGGCAGGGCTTTTTCGAGGAAGCCGAAATGCTTGAGCACCAGGCTGACCGGTGAGTAGTAGGCGTAGTCCAGATGAACTTCGGCGGGCACCGTTTCGGTGGCGTGAGCCAGCGGTTGCAGGCTTAGCGCCATGGCGCTGGCAACCAGCAGCGTTTTGAGGCGGAAAAAAGGTGAGAAGGATGTCATGGCGGCGCTCCGGCAAAGGCACTGTTTTTTATGTCCAAAAATATATTTTCAATGGCTGCTTCCTGCATGAATGGAATATTGCAGGCTCTGTGCCATGTGCGTACCAGCCAATGTTTACGGGGTTTTTGCCGGGTTTGACGGCTTTCAACTGTTGCTGGGACAACACGCTGGTATCGCACTGTTGCGCAGCGAACAGTGAGCATTCGGTGTGCTGAGCTTATGCATTAATCGAATTTAAAAAGCGCCGATCAAGAGCGTTATCGTCTATGCAAAATCCCATTGCAGGACCCGACATGAAGCTCTCCAAATTCTTGCGTATCACACTGACTGCTGGACTGTTCAGCTCACCGCTTGCCTACTCCGCCGAGCCGTTGGTCCTGCACGTCGGTGATCAGAACTACTACAACATCCGCGCCTCGATCGAGGCCTCCGGCGTGTTGAAAGACGCGCCGTACAGCGTCGACTGGAAACATTTCCAGGCCGCTGCACCACTGGCCGAGGCATTGCAGACCGGCTCGCTGGATCTGGGCTTTCTCGGTGATTCGGGCTTTCTGTTTCTTGCTGCCAAACAGGCGCCGGTGAAGCTGATCGGGGTATCGCGGCAGAACCCGGACACCATCGCCTTGCTGGTGCCGAAGGATTCTCCGGTGAAAACCATTGCTGATCTGAAGGGTAAAAAAGTCGCCTACTGGCCTGGCGCGTGGAGCCAGCAGCTGACCTTGCGCGCCCTGGAGCAGGGCGGTCTGCCGGAAAACTACGTCGACTTCGTCAAGCTGATGCCGATTGACGCTGCGGCGGCATTGCCACAGGGCAGCATCGACGCTTTCCCGGTGTGGGAACCGTACATCTCCCAGCAAATCGTGTTCTCCGGTGCGCGGCCGATTCTCACGGCGAAAAACCTGATGCCGGGCCTCAGCGCGATTGCCGCGTCGGCGCCGTCGATCGACAGCAAGCGTGCGGCGATTGCCGATTTTCTCGAGCGTTTGAAACGGGCGCGGGCGTGGGTCGACAGCCACACCGATGAATATGCGGATCTGTGGGCGAAGAAGGCCAATCTCGATCAGCAGGTGTCGCGGCACTGGTTGCGCCAGGCGCACATGAGCATTGGGCCGGTGGATCGACAGGCCGCCGCCGACCTGCAAAGCACCGCCGACTTCCTGTTCAAGGTCAAGGCCTTGCCGGCGCCGCTGGCCACTGCCGGGATCATCGACACCTCGTTTCAACAGGCATTGGCGGACTGAGCGAGCGCCGGAACCAAAGCCTGTGTACCCTATCCAACGCTGGCTCGAATAGCCGGGCGCAGGGATGGATCAGGGCGAGGGAGTTTTGCCGGACGACAACAGGACCGCAACGGTCAGGCGCAAGGCAAAACATGAAATACGCGTTCAATCTTCTCTGTGCAGCGGCCATCGCGTTCGGGCTGGCCGGCTGCATTGCCGCGCCGATCGAAATGACCGCGCAGACCGAAACCCGGCTCAAGGCCCAGGCGCCGGTACGGTTTCTGCTGACGTTCGATGACGGCCCCAGCGCTTCGAGCTTGTGGAACCCGTCGGCGACAGTGCTCGACAGCCTCAAGGACAATCCGGTGCAACCGGACATCAAAGCGGTGTTCTTCGTGCAGACCCGCGCGCCCCGCGCCGGCAACAGTGAGATTGGCCGCGGCATCATGCGACGCGAATACGCCGAAGGGCACATCCTCGGATTTCACACCGCCACCCATTGGCACACCAACCATCGCTCGCTCGACCCGCAAGAGCTGGAGCAGTCATTGAGCAACGGCACCGCCGATATCGCCGCGATCACCGGAACCGCGCCGATCCTGCTGCGTCCGCCCTTCTGGAATTACGACAAACGCACGTTCGCCGCCTATCAGCAACACGGTCTGCATGTGTTGCTGACCGATTTGAGCGCCAATGACGGCAAGATCTGGGGCTTCAACGCCAGCCCCCGACGTCGGGCGAATATGCTGCGCCAGCTATCGGAAGTCCGCGAGCGCATTGCCCGCGGCGAATTACCAACCGTGGACGGCGTCATTCCGGTGGTGGTGACCTTTCATGACCTCAACCGTTACACCGCGCGACATACTCGCGAATACCTGCAGATCCTCCTCGACAGCGCCGCCGCCACGGGCGTGAGGCTGGCGGACAAAGCGTTCTACGACGATCACGCGGCGCTGCAGAAAGCGGCGCTGGCGCGCACCGTTCAGCAGAGTTCGCAGCCGGTGCAGTTGCCGGGCATCTGGAACTGGATCTGGGATCACGACGCGCATTGAGGCGGGGTCAAATATGTGAGCGGGTTGGCAATTGCCGGGGCGGCAGGTTGCTGATGGCTCATCTATGCTCAACGGGTCGACCGACTCAACGCCTGCGAGGCGTGTACCCATGTTAGCCATTGCCGACATCTGCCGGATTGTCGAGTCCGGCTTTCCGTCGCTTGAATGCGAATGCACACAAGTGGAGCAGGGACTGCTGCGGATCAAGGTTTATGAGCCTGACTCCGGGCGAGTCGAGTTGTTGCTCAATGGGGTTTCGCCGGAGCATCTGGTGACGATCCGCGATCTTTCCAACTTCATCGGCGAATTGCGCACGGAAATCAGCGCCGGGCGCCGGGCGTTTGCCGGTTGAAACCTCACAAGCGTCGTTGAAATGCCTGCACGATGCGCAAGGTCGCGTCGCTGGTGGGCAGATTCTGCACCGCGTCCAGCGGATGCCAGATGCATTCGATGATCTCGTTTTGCGGGCGCAACGGCTCAAGGTCGAGCACCGAAGCCTCGTAGACATGATGCTGGGTGCTGCCGCTGTGCAGTTCCATCAGATACAACATTTGCTCGGCATTCAGTGCCGTTTCTTCCTGCAGCTCGCGCGTCGCCGCCCCGGCTTTGGTTTCCCCAGGCTCGACCTTGCCGCCGGGCAGTGTCCAGCGACAGCGGGGTTTGCGGACCAGCAGAACGTGTCGATCCTGCTCGCAAATGACGGTTGCGCGTACTTTCATCTGTTACCTGTTTGTTGCGTGTCACATAAATGAAATAAAACTGCAATATTCGAGCCGGGCCCGGATTCAAAGGTTCCGTCAAGGTTTTGAGCGTGTGGCGAGGCGGAAAGTGCCAGAGCCTTGGCACATGACTGTCGCGACACCCGGTCGGCACATCCGCGACAACAGGGTGTAAGGTAAAAAAGCTCAGCTGAAACCACCGTCAGCAAAAAGGAGGTACCCATGAGCATTCCTGTTCTGAACAAAATGCACATGAACGGCTACGACGTACTCAGCGTGAATAACGGCCCTTGGCGGGTTTGTACCCAAGGCGACCGGCTGGCATCGTTTGGTCGCAGAGAGGAAGCGCTGGCCTACGCCGCTGCGTTGCCGGGTTACAGACAACGCTCGGCGCGAGCGCGAAGTCACACTGCAAATTGAAGCAGATGTAACGAAAGAGCCCCGGTGATGACCGGGGCTTTTGTCGAGGGCAGGGGGATCAGTGAACCTTGATCCGGCTGATGGAGCGCGTCTTCACTTCCTTGGCATAGGACTGCAAGCGTTCTTCATCACTTTGCAGCACCTCACAAGACCTCAGAACCGCTTGGGCATCGGCTTCATTGCCGCTCTTGCGCAGCTGTTCGGCGATGCGCTTGAGGTCGACCGCCGACCATCTCAGATCCGATGCAACGGCTTGCAGGTCGCGTTGAAGTTCGTGTTCGTATTCATTGAGCCGCATGATCACCTCCGGAACATTCTCGGTAAAACAGAGTAGCCGCATTTTTCAGCGATGATGCGCAGCTCGTCTGCCATCGGGCTGGATGCATGTAAATATTTGTCCAATCCCCCTTGTGGGCGAGGCGTCGCGCTGGATGTACATCCGGTTACACGTTACATTCGCTTTTTTTCAAAACAGGGAAACACCATGCGGATATGGATCGGGAGTTTGGCGTTGGCATTGCTGGCGGGTTGCTCATTGCCAGCATCGCTGGTTCCGGGCGAGCCGAATCTCAGCAAGACCACCACCAAGGCGCCTAAAGACTATGCCGCGTGCTTGTTGCCGTTGTGGCAGCAGGACATTCCGAAGACCACGCAGACCGCGATTTCCAATGGTTACCGGATCACGGCACCGAGCATTGTTACCGCCGACGAGATTCTTGACATCATCAAGTACAAGGACGGCAGCCGGGTTTCCCTGTATCAGGGACCGCCATGGGCCAAGTCCGGGTCGTTGCGCAAATCGGTGCGTGACTGCCTGTAAAGCACAGCCTCAGCTGCAGAACCCGCCGCCAGAAAAGCAGAAACCGGAGCAATGGTTTCTGCTTTTTTGCTTTGTGAATTTGCGAAATGCGTTGTGACAGATCGGCACGAGGCGTTTTCCAGTGTGCGCTAGGCTTTTGAGTGCTGCCCGGTAACCAGTGGGGCATGCCTTTAAAGGAGCCACGGATCATGGATGATCTGGTCAAAGAAGTTATTCCGTTGTTGCAGTATCTGATTCCCGGACTTGTCTCGACCTGGATTTTCTACACGCTCACTTCATTCAAGCGACCTGATACGTTTGGGCAGATTGTGCAGGCGTTGATTTTTACGTTTGTGATTCATGGGGTGGTAACAAGTATTGGCGAGATCCTTTTGTGGGTGGGGATGAAGGGGGTTTCCGTAGGAATATGGGATGGCAAGGCGCAGACGTCTTGGGCATTCTTTTGTTCGCTGGTACTTGGATTGCTGTCCTGTTGTCTGGCGACCAATGACAAGCTACATGGTTGGTTGCGTAGCAGAAACGTAACGAAACAATCTTCTTACCCAAGCGAATGGTTCTGCGCATTCGCCCAACTTGATCGACTCATTACCCTGCATTTGCATGACGAAAGGCGCGTACTTGGTTGGCCGGCCGAGTGGCCGCCGGAATCAGCCAACGGTCAGTTCGTGATCCATAAGCCGCGTTGGCTGCATGAAGATGGCAATGTGGCGCCTTTTGGCGCCGAATATTTGTTGATAGATTCCGCGAAGGTTAAATGGGTTGAATTCAGCCCGGCATCAGAGGATTGATTATGAGCGCCCGCGCACCACAACCAATGCCAAAGAAATATGAACACCTGTTCTTTGGGCCAGACGGAAAACCGTTGGATAGTCCACTGTTGAAGGGGCCGAGTGCGCCTCCACCTTTAAAAAAGCACTGCTGCTGTTCACAGCGTATCCACCAACCAGTCCCTGAACGCTTTCAATGACGGTAACGCCTCATTGCGCGGCGGATACACCAGGTAATAGCTGCGCCGGCTGGTGATCGGCTCCCCCAATTGCAGCAGTTCGCCGTTGAGCAATTCATCCTCCACCAGAATCCGCGGCACCAGCCCGACGCCAATATTCGCCCGCACCGCCTGAATCAGGTGCGAGGTCATTTCAAAGCTCGGGCCGATGCGCATGCTGCGGTGTGGCAAACCATGATGGGTGAACCATTCCGCCCACGCCTGGGCATTGCTGCTGACATTGAGCAGCAACTGCCCGGCGATGTGCTGTTCGGCGTCGTCGCGTTCGGCCGTCGACAACTGCGCGCTGGCGATCACCACCAGTTCCTCAGTGTGCAGTGGCAGGGCGCTGAGGCCGGGCCATTCACCGCCGCCGACACAGATCGCGGCGTCGATTTCGCTGGTGTCGAAGTCGATTGCTTCAATGCGCGAATGCAAGTGCACGGTCATGCCCGGGTGCGCGGTGTAGAAGTCCTTGAGCCGTGGCAGCAGCCATTTCGAGCCGAAGGTCGGCAGCGTCGCCAGACGCAAACTGTGAATGCCCGAACCGAACGCCATGGCCTGCAACGTCGCGCTGCGGATCTGCCCGAGGGCTTCGGCCAGTTCGCGCTGATACATGCGCCCGACATCGGTCAAAACCACTTGCCGGCCTTCGCGGCTGAACAGGCGCATGCCGAGCATCTTTTCCAGAATCTGCACCTGCCGGCTGACCGCGCTTTGCGTCAGCGACAGTTCGTGGGCGGCGCGGGTGTAGCTTTCATGGCGTGCAGCGGCCTCGAAGGCCAGCAATAACGACATGGAAGGGGTGAGGGTTCGCGGATTCATTCGTTTTAGTCATGGATTACGGGGCGATTTTACGTTTGTCCCGATAGCACCAAGCAATGAACATAAGCACCATGAGATGGCGGGAGCGTGACGCAATCATTCATTGCGCACAACTGTTCACCGCCACACGGCCCGATATTGACCGAGATTTCCCGACCCATGATTGCCCAGCTGTCGCCCGCCACCGCATTGACCACTGATTACCAACAGTTCCTCAAAGCCCTGAAAGCCAGTGGCTTTCGTGGTGAGATCAGTGCCGATTACGCCAGCCGCGTAGTGCTCGCCACCGACAATTCGATCTATCAGCGCCTGCCGCAAGCGGCGGTGTTTCCGATGGATGGCGAGGATGTGATGCGGGTCGCTCGGCTGATCGCCGAACCGGCTTATCAGCAAGTGGTGATCACTCCGCGCGGCGGTGGCACGGGCACCAACGGTCAGTCGCTGACCGATGGCATCGTCGTCGACCTGTCGCGGCACATGAACCGCATCTTGGAAATCAACGTCGAGCAGCGCTGGGTACGGGTGCAGGCCGGGGTGGTCAAGGATCAGCTCAACGCCGCACTGAAATCCGCCGGGCTGTTTTTCGCCCCGGAGCTGTCGACCTCCAACCGCGCCACCGTCGGCGGCATGATCAACACCGACGCCAGCGGCCAGGGCAGTTGCACCTACGGCAAGACCCGCGACCACGTGCTGGAACTCGACATGATTCTGCGCGGCGGTGAACGCCTGCACGGTGCAGCGCTGGCGGAGGACGACCTGACAGCGTTGTGTGCCCGTGAAGACCGGGTCGGTGAAGTCTATCGCTGTGCGCGGCAGATCATTGATGAGCAGGGCGAGCTGATCAAGCAACGCTTCCCTGATCTCAACCGCTGCCTGACCGGCTACGACTTGGCGCACCTGCGTGAGGCCGACAATCGTTTCAACCTCAACAGCGTGCTGTGCGGCGCCGAAGGCTCGCTGGGGTTTGTGGTGGAGGCGAAGCTCAACGTTCTGCCGATCCCCAAACACACGATGCTGGTGAACATTCGCTACGCCGGTTTCATGGATGCGTTGCGCGATGCCCGGGCGCTGATGGCGCTCAAGCCGCTGTCGATTGAAACCGTGGATTCCAAGGTGTTGCTGCTGGCGATGCAGGACATCGTCTGGCATGGCGTCGCCGAATATTTCCCGGAAAGTGCCGAGCGGCCGACACTGGGGATCAACCTGGTGGAGTTCTGCGGCGACGATCCTGAAGATCTGCAACGCCGGGTCGAAGCCTTCCTCGAACACTTGAGCAGCGACACCACCGTCGAACGCCTCGGCCATACCCTGGCGGTCGGCCAAGCGGCGGTGAACAAGGTCTATGGCATGCGCAAGCGCGCCGTCGGCCTGCTCGGCAACGTTGCCGGCGAAGCGCGGCCGCAGCCGTTTGTCGAGGACACCGCAGTGCCACCGCAGCACTTGGCCGAATACATCGCTGAACTGCGCGAACTGCTCGACAGCCACGGTTTGCAGTACGGCATGTTTGGCCATGTCGATGCCGGCGTGCTGCATGTGCGGCCGATTCTCGACATGAAGGATCCACAGCAAGCGGCGTTGGTGCGTCCGGTGTCCGACGGTGTCGCGGCGCTGACTCAGCGCTACGGCGGCCTGTTGTGGGGTGAGCACGGCAAAGGCCTGCGCTCGGAATACGCGCCGGCGTTTTTCGGTGAGCTGTACCCGGCGTTGCAGGCACTCAAAGCCGCGTTCGACCCGTTCAACCAGTTCAACCCGGGCAAGATCGCCACCCCGGCCAACACGCACGCGCAGCTGTTGAAGATCGACGAAGTGACCCTGCGCGGCGAACTCGACCGGCAGATCGACGAAAAGGTCTGGCAAAGCTACGGCGCGGCCCTGCATTGCAACGGCAATGGCGCCTGCTACAACTTCGATACCGACGACGCCATGTGCCCATCGTGGAAAGCCACCCGCGAGCGTGCGCAATCGCCCAAGGGCCGCGCATCGTTGATCCGCGAATGGCTGCGTTTGCAGGGCGAGGCGGGGGTGGATGTGCTGTCCGATGCGATTCGTCGTCCGGCGTTTTTCCGCAACCTGTGGACCCGTTGGCGCAACAGCCGTGGGCAGAGTGCAGACTTTTCCCATGAAGTGTATGACGCCATGGCCGGCTGCCTGGCGTGCAAATCCTGCGCGGGGCAGTGCCCGGTCAAGGTCAATGTGCCGGAGTTTCGTTCGCGGTTTCTGGAGCTGTATCACAGCCGTTATCTGCGCCCGGCGCGGGATTATCTGATTGCTTCGCTGGAGTACAGCATTCCGTACATGGCGCGGATTCCGGCGCTGTACAACGGTTTGATGGGCGCTGCGTTCGTGCGCCAACAGTTGGAGCGCCTTGGTGGCATGGTCGATGTGCCGTTGCTCAGCCGCTTTGATTTTCACGCTGCGCTGCGTCGCTGGAAGGTGCAGCCAGCGACGGTCTCGACACTGTCGGCGCTGACCCCGGCCCAGCGCGAGCGCAGTGTGGTCTTGGTGCAGGATGCCTTCACTCGTTACTTCGAGGCGCCGCTGCTGGCGGATCTGCTGGAGTTGATTTCACGACTGGGCTATCAGGTGTATCTGGCGCCGTTCAGTGCCAATGGCAAGCCGCTGCATGTGCAGGGCTTCCTGTCGGCGTTCAACCGCGCGGCACTGCGCAATGCGCGGCAACTGCGAGAGCTGGCCGACATCGGCGTGCCGTTGTTGGGGCTGGATCCGGCCATGACGCTGGTCTATCGCCAGGAATACCAGAAAGTGCCCGGCATGCTGGAATGCCCGGAAGTTGCACTGGTGCAGGAATGGTTGCTCAAGGTGATGCCGGAGCAGCCTGGTGCCGACGCGCCGCAGTCATTCCGGCTGCTGGCGCACTGCACCGAGAAAACCAACGCGCCGGCCGCCACTCGCCAGTGGGAACAGGTCTTCGAACGGGCCGGATTGAAACTGGCGACGCAGGCGACCGGTTGCTGCGGCATGTCCGGCACCTATGGCCATGAAGCACGCAACCGTGAAACCTCGGCAGTGATATACGAGCAATCCTGGGCGCGGCAGGTCGAGGCGCCGGCGGAGCAGGGCGAAGCGCTGGCCACCGGTTATTCCTGCCGCAGTCAGGTCAAGCGCCAGTCGGATCGGGCGCTGCGCCATCCGTTGCAGGTGCTGCTTGAGGTGGTGCGTCGCTGAGCGGTTCGTCGTCCGGGGCATTGTCCCAGATCAGCCGTGGGTCGAAACTCATCGCCGAGAGCATGGTGAACACCACCACCATGCCGAAAAACAGGATGCCCGGGCGTGGTTCGATATCGCCCAGCGCCTGGAACTTCACCAGCGCCGCGACCAGGGCGACCACCAGCACGTCGAGCATCGACCAGTAGCCGATCAGCTCGACGAAACGGTACAGCTTCGAACGTTCACGGCGCGCCCAGTCGCTGCCCCGCTGCACGGTGATCAGCAGCAGCGACAGGGCGACGAATTTGATCCCCGGCACCGCGATGCTGGCGATGAAAATGATCAGTGCGATGTCCCACGCGCCGCCCTCCCAGAACTCCAGCACGCCGCTCATGATCGTGCTGTCGGCGCCGTTGCCGAGCATCACCGTGTTCATCACCGGCAGCAGATTGGCCGGCACGTAGAACGCCAGCGCGGCAAACAGATAGGCCCAGGTGCGCGCCAGGGAGTTGGTCTTGCGCCGATGCAGCGGTGCATCGCAGCGCGGGCATTCGTGCGGTTCGTCGGTCATGTCGCAGGCCAGCCCGCAGCTGTGGCACAGGCACAGATTCAATTCGCTGGCGGTCGCCGGTCGCTTCATAGAATGTCCCACAGATCACGAATGTCGCGGCCGGCAATGCGGATCATCATCAGGCTCAGCACCGCCAGGGCGAACAGACCGATGCCCGGCAGCACATCCAGCAGTCCGGCGAGTTTGAACACCGCCACCATTGCCCCCAGCAGACACACTTCGAGCATGCTCCACGGGCGCAGGGTTTCCAGCCAGCGCATGCACAGCTTGAATCCCGGTGCCCGCCGAGAAGACAGTGCGTAACTCAACACCCAGATCAACAGCACCAATTGAAAGGCCGGGGCGATGATGATCGAAATCGCCGCGACCATCGCCATGAACGTGATCGGTCCCTGACTCAAGGCCAGCACCGAATCCCACAGCGTCGCGCTGTTCTTCAGGCCTTTCATGCTGATGCTCATCACCGGGTAGAAATTGGCGAACAGCCACAGCATGGCGGCGGTGAACGTCAAGGCCAGCCGCTGTTCGACGGTCAAGCCGTTATAACGCTGCAGCACACCGCCACAGCGCACGCAGAGGGTTTTCTGGTGTTTGCCGAGCACGACTTTTTCATACACGCAATCGCAATGCTCGCAGATGATCAGGTGTTCGGTTGAAGTCATGGGCAACGCTCGACAGCTGGCGCAAAGGGCGGGGGGCGCCTGATCACTATAGAAGCCTGACGTGATTGGGCAAATGTCGATTGGCTTGGGGATCGACTTTTTATGTTATAGAGTAACGCGAATTTTTGCTGAGGCTCGCCGTTGCGACCCCTGATTCATTGACTCGATGGCGAAATGTCCATGACGATTACCTGTGCTCGTTCCAATCCGCCGCCGACCGGTCGTTTGCTGTCCATTGATGCCTTGAGAGGTCTGGTGATCCTGTTCATGCTGCTGGATCACGTGCGTGAGACGTTCCTGTTGCACCGTCAGGTGTCCGATCCGATGGACATCGCCAACACCGAGCCGGCGTTGTTTTTCAGTCGCACCCTGGCGCATCTGTGCGCACCGGTGTTCGTGTTGCTGACCGGGCTGTCTGCGTGGTTGTTCAGCGAAAAGTACGCGGGCAAGGCCGATGTCAGCGCCTTCCTGTTCAAGCGGGGGCTGTTTCTGGTGCTGCTGGAATTCACCTGGGTGAACTTCGCGTGGACGTTTCAGTTGCCGCCGAGCGTGATCTATCTGCAGGTGATCTGGGCGATTGGCCTGAGCATGATCGCGCTGTCGCTGCTGGTCTGGTTGCCGCGCTGGCTGTTGCTGACGCTGAGTCTGGCGATCATTGCCGGGCATAACCTGCTGGATGGGCTGCATTTTTCGCCGGAGTCGGCACTGCATGTGCCATGGGCGATCCTGCATGACCGGGGCTGGATCGAGGTCGGTGACAGTCTGCGCTTGCGCACTTCGTACCCGCTGTTGCCGTGGATCGGCGTGATCGGTCTGGGTTATGCACTGGGCCCGTGGTTCGCCCGCGGGGCTGATGCCTGGAGCCGTCAGCAGGCTCTGTTGCTGGGCGGTATCGCCGGTCTGCTGGGCTTCGTCGGGCTGCGGCTGATCAACGCTTATGGCGAAAAGCCTTGGGCGGTTGAAGACACGACCGTGCAAACGCTGATGGCGTTTTTCAACATCACCAAGTACCCGCCATCGCTGCTGTTCATCACCCTGACGGTGAGCATCGGGTTGCTGTTATTGCGGGTGTTCGAACGGCGGCAGACGCGCCGCTGGATTCACTGGCTGACGGTCTTCGGTTCGGCGCCGATGTTCTTCTATCTGCTGCACCTGTACGTGCTGAAGGTGCTGTATCTGATTGCCGTGGCGCTGTTCGGCCTTAACCACGGTAGCTATTTCGGCTTCGATTCAGTAGCGGCAATCTGGCTCGTGTCACTGCTGTTGGCGCTGGCACTGTACCCGGCGGTACGCTGGTTCTCTGCGCTGAAATCGCGGCGTCGCGACATCGCCTGGCTGAAATATCTGTAAGCCCTGGGGTCATTGCGCTCGCGCAATCAACGCACGACGTAAAACCCTGTAGGAGCTGTCGAGTGAAACGAGGCTGCGATCTTTTGATCTTGATCTGGAAAATCAAAATCAAGAGATCGCAGCGTGCCGCAGCTCCTACAGGGGGCGGTGTTATTTGCGATCCAGCCACACCGTCTGCGCGTTGCAGAACTCACGCACGCCGAAGTGCGACAGCTCGCGACCGAAACCGCTTTTCTTCACGCCGCCGAAGGTCACGCGCGGGTCGCTGGCGGAGTAGCCGTTGATGAACACACCGCCGGTGTCCAGTTCGCTGGTCAGTTGCTGGGCCAGTTGTACGTTGGCGGTGTAGATCGTGGCGGTCAGGCCAAAGTCGCTGTCGTTGGCCAGAGCCACGGCGTGGGCGCAATCGCGGGCGGTGATGATCGACGCGACCGGGCCGAACAGCTCTTGTTTGAACGAGGTCATGCGGTCGGTGACATCGGCCAGCACGGTCGGCTCGTAGTAGTTGCCCGGGCCTTGGGCCTTGCCACCGCCGAGCAGCAGGGTCGCGCCTTCTTCGAGGGTGTCGCGCACTTGCTGGTCGAGTTCGTCACGCAGATCGAAACGTGCCATCGGGCCGATATAGGTGTCAGCGGACAGCGGATCGCCGACCTTCAGTTGACGCGTGGCCTCGACGAATTTGCGGGTGAACTCTTCGACCACGCCTTCTTCGATGATCAGGCGCTTGGCGGCGGCGCAGACCTGGCCGGAGTTCTGATAGCGCCCGATGACGGCAGCCTGCACGGCCTCATCCAGATCAGCATCATTGAGCACGATGAACGGGTCGGAACCGCCCAGTTCCAGCACGCATTTTTTCAGTGCGGCACCGGCCTGAGCACCGATGGCCATGCCGGCGCGTACGCTTCCGGTCAGGGTCACGGCGGCGATGCGCGGGTCGGCGATGGCGGTCGAAACGCCTTCGGGGGTGACGTTGATCACTTCAAACACGCCGTCCGCGAAGCCGGCGTTCTTGAAGGCATCGCGCAGCAGGTAGGCGCTGCCCATCACGTTCGGCGCATGTTTGAGCACGTAAGTATTGCCGGCGATCAGCGCCGGTACCGCGCCGCGCAGCACTTGCCAGATCGGGAAGTTCCACGGCATCACCGCGAGGATCGGGCCCAGCGGACGGTACTCGATGCGCGCCTTGCCACCCTCGACCTGAGTCGGTTCGGCGCTGAGCATGGCCGGACCGTTTTCGGCGTACCACTCACAGAGCTTGGCGCATTTTTCAATTTCGCCACGGGCCTGGGCGATGGGCTTGCCCATTTCCTGGGTGATCATGGTTGCCATGGCTTCGGCGCTGTCGCGCAGGGCACCGGCCAGCGCAGTCAGGGCGCGGGAACGATCCTGCAGCGGCTTGCGTTTCCACTTCGAGAAACCGAATGCGGCGCGGGTCAGCGCAGCGTCGAGGGCCTCAGCGGATTCAAAGGCGTAGTGACCGATCTGTTCGCCGGTGGCGGGGTTGATCGAGATGGCGTGGGTCTGGCTGGAAATCTGGCTCATGGCTGGCTCCTGCGAATTCAGTGGATGGGCCTAGAGTAGGGTGGCGTTTGTTTTCTGGAAACTGAATAATAAAGATCGATTCCTTCACGATTGGAGAATGACTGTGGATCTGGTGCAGCTGGAAATCTTCAAGGCCGTTGCCGAGCACGGCAGCATCAGTGCGGCGGCGGCGCAGATACATCGCGTGCCGTCGAACCTGACCACGCGGATCAAACAGCTGGAGCAGGACCTGGGCGTCGACCTGTTCATTCGCGAGAAAAGCCGTCTGCGCCTGTCGCCGGCTGGCTGGAGCTTCCTCGAATACGCCCGGCGCATTCTCGATCTGGTGCGGGAGGCGCGGGCCACGGTCGCCGGTGAAGAGCCGCAGGGTGCATTCCCCCTCGGTTCGCTGGAAAGCACCGCCGCAGTACGCATTCCCGAACTGCTGGCGGCGTACAACCAGTTGCATCCCAAGGTCGATCTGGACCTGTCCACCGGCCCGTCCGGAACGATGATCGATGGCGTGCTGGCCGGGCGCTTGGCGGCGGCGTTCGTCGATGGCCCGGTGCTGCACCCGGCGCTGGAAGGCGTGCCGGCGTTCGAAGAAGAAATGGTCATCATCGCACCGCTCAATCACGCCCCGGTGCAGCGTGCGGCGGACGTGAATGGCGAAAACATTTACGCGTTCCGCTCCAACTGTTCCTATCGTCACCACTTCGAAAAATGGTTCAGCACCGACGCCGCTGTGCCGGGCAAGATTTTCGAGATGGAGTCGTATCACGGCATGCTCGCCTGCGTCAGCGCCGGGGCCGGGCTGGCGCTGATGCCGCGCAAAATGCTGCAGAGCATGCCCGGCAGTGCGACGGTCAGCGTCTGGCCGCTGGCGGCGGATTTCCGTTATCTGACGACGTGGCTGGTGTGGCGCCGGGGTACGGTGTCGCGCAGCTTGGGTATGTTCGTGCGTTTGCTGGAAGAGCGCGGCGTGGTGCGTGCAGAAGAGTAATTGACACGTTGTGTCATGGCTGTATCTTGATCGGCGTTTCGCAATATAAAAAACTATACAGCGTAGCCATGAGGAACAAGCAAATGAGTGCAGCCCTGAGCGGTAAAGAAGCAGTCGGTGAGCGGTTTGTGCTGGAAACCATGCGTCACGCGCAGAATCTGACTTGGCAGGCCGTCGATGCCATCGCCCAGGTGATCAAGCCCGGCATGCGCGAATCCGAAGCCCAGGAGCAGGGCAAGCAGATCCTCGCCGGACTGGGCATGGACCGCATCTGGCATCCGCTGCTGATCCGCTTTGGCGCCAACACCCTGAAGACTTTCAAGCAACGCTCCGATGGCGATCCGGTGCTGGGTGAAAACGACATTTTCTTCATCGACATGGGCGTGGTCTGGCAGGGGCACGAAGGCGATGCCGGGGCGACGTTCACCACCGGTTCCGATCCGGAAATGATGGCTTGCGCGGCGGCGGCCAAGGAGTTGTTTGACCGGGTCGAAGCGTTCTGGCGCCAGGGCGTGTCCGGGGTCGAGTTGTACCGCTACGCCACCGATCAGGCCAACACCATGGGTTGGGTACTGCACCTCGATATCAAGGGCCACCGCGTCAGCGACTTCCCTCACGCGATTTACAAAGGCGGCAATCTCGGTGATTTCGAGCAGGCGCCGAATGCCGGGGTGTGGATTCTGGAAATCCAGATTGCCCACCCGCAGCGCCCGTTCGGCGCGTTTTATGAAGATCTGCTGATTTGATCGTCACGGCGTACCGTTCCTGCCATACAGGCGAAAGCCTTCGCGTTGGCTCAGACGCTCGTAATACGCCCTGACGGCGGCATAGTCCGGATGCGCCAGCGGCGTTTCGAACCAGCGGTTGACCGACAGCCCAATGGGGATATCGGCAAGGGAAAACTGTTCGCCACTGACATAGGCGCCAGTCTTCTGTAATTGCTGATCGAGGCCAATCCTCACGCTCGAACGGGATCTGCAGTTCGGCGCAGGTCCACAGCACTTTGCGCACGTTGATCGATGAGGCCTTGCCCAGTATTCGCAACATGGGATTCCCTGTGTTGTGGCTGACTGTCCAGCCACAGGAAATACCACACCACAACGCAGAAGGCCCGCGCATGGCGGGCCTTCTTTTGTCATGCGGACATCGTCACAGACTGCCCACCAGTTTGCCGCCCATCATCCGCCGCCGATAGGCGCTGTCACGACTGGCCAGCCAGAAGTACAGCGGCGAGGTCACCAGCAGCCCCACCAGCCATGACAGGTCGGCGCCGTTGATATGCGCCGACACCGGGCCGACGTACAGCGGGGTGTTCATGAACGGGATCTGCACCGCAATGCCGATTGCGTAGGCCAGCAGCGCTTGCGGGTTGTAGCGTCCGTAGATGCCGCCGTCGACCTGAAAGATCGACTGGATGTCGTACTTGCCCTTGTGGATGGCGTAGAAGTCGATCAGGTTGATCGCGGTCCACGGCACCAGGACCACCAGCAGCACCAGCACCATGTCGACGAAGTGACCGATGAAGTCCTTCGAGGCGCCGACGGCGGCGAAGCAGCAGGCCAGCAGCACGATGATCGAGATCACCGCACGGCTCTTGGCGGTCGGAATCCAGCGGTAGGCGAAAGTCTGCACCAGGGTAATCAGCGACAGCACCGCGCCGTACAGATTGAGGGCGTTGTGGCTGATCACGCTGAGCAGGAACAGCACCAGCATCAGCGGCCCGATCGAGCCGGTGGCAAGTTTGACCGCATCCATGGTGTCCATGCCCACGGGCGTTGCCAGCACGGCAACGGCACCGAAGATGAACGCCAGGCTCGAGCCGAGCGCCGAACCCAGATAGGTGGTCCAGAATGTCGACGAGACTTTCACGTCCGCCGGCAAGTAACGCGAATAGTCGGACACGTACGGGGCAAACGCGATCTGCCACAGCGCGGCGAGCGACACGGTGGCGAGCCAGCCGGAGAGGTTGAAGCTGCCGCGGGTGAGAAAGTCATCGGTTTGAATATGGGTGAAGATGTAGCCGAAGCCGACGACGATGCCGATCCCCAGCACCCAGGTGCCGATGCGGTTGAGCACGTGGATGAAGCGGTAGCCGATGATGCCGATGATCCCCGAACCGAGGGCGCCGATGACGATGCCGACCGGCACCGGCACGCTGTCGACCACGCCGTGCAACGACTTGCCGGCCAGTACGATGTTGGAGGCGAAGAAGCCGATGTACATGACGCCGGCAATCAGCACCACCAGCAGCGCGCCGAGCGAGCCGAACTGCGCGCGGCTCTGGATCATCTGCGGAATGCCCATCTGCGGGCCTTGCGCCGAGTGCAGTGCCATCAGCACGCCGCCGACCAGGTGACCGACCAGAATCGCGACGATGCCCCAGACCAGATTCAAGTGGAACAACTGCACGCCCAGCGCGCCGGTGACGATGGGCAACGGCGCAATGTTGCCGCCGAACCACAGCGTGAACAGATCCCTGACCTTTCCGTGGCGATCTTCGGGGGGCACGTATCCTATCGTGTGTTTTTCAATGAGCGGCGCGGATGTTGTTGCAGAGGTGGACATGACGAACTCCAAGGCAAGGATGAGTACGTGGACGTACTTCGGCAAGCGCCGACACGGACGGCGCATTTCTTGTTGAAGCGATCATGTGCAAAGGCCCGGGATAGATAAATTAGTAAGTTTGTTGCTTCAGACCTTAAAAAATATATGCCGCGTGTAATGCGTAGCTCCGGTATGTTCAGGCTTCGCTCTTTTCTGGATTTACACAGTTTTGTGGTGAGGGGATTTATCCCCGATGGGCTGCGAAGCGGCCCCTCTTTTGACTTTAGAAACAGGGGCCGCTTCGCGCCCCATCGGGGATAAATCCCCTCACCACAGAACCCCCTGACTACAGACAAATGCCCTGACCACAGACAAATCTCCTCACCACAAAAGCGTCGTCTTACTTGCAGAGGTTTTCCATGGCCGCCTACAACCTGCGCCAGCTCAAATACTTCGTCACCACCGCCGATTGCGGCAGCGTGGCCGAAGCCTCGCGCAAGCTCTATATCGCCCAGCCGTCGGTCTCCACGGCGATCAAGCATCTGGAAGAAAGCTTCGGCGTGCAGCTGTTCATCCGCCATCACGCCCAAGGCGTGTCGCTGACGCCCAGTGGCTCGCGGTTTTATCGCAAGGCGCTGGAGTTGCTGCGGGTGGCGCATGAGTTCGAGCAGAACGCGCTGGCGGACAACGACGTGGTTTCCGGGCAGATCGATATCGGCTGTTTCGAAACCGTCGCGCCGTTGTACCTGCCGCGCCTGATCGCCGGGTTCAAGCAGCGTTGGCCGGGGGTGGAAATCCGTATTCGCGACGGCGAACAGCAGGAACTGGTGCAGGCACTGACCGCCGGCAGCATCGATGTCGCGATGCTGTTCGAGCACGACCTCGACAGCACCATCGAAACCACCTCGCTGATGCCCCCGCAGCAGCCTTACGCCTTGCTGCCGGCCGACCACCGCTTTGCGCAACAGGCGAAAGTCTCGCTGCACGATCTGGTGCTTGAGCCGATGATCCTGCTCGACGTGGTGCCGAGCCGTACCTATTTCGTGAGCATCTTCGAAGAGCGCGGACTGGCCCCGCACATCGTTTTCAGCTCACCGTCGATCGAGATGGTGCGCGGCATGGTCGGGCGCGGTTTCGGCTTTTCGATTCTGGTGACCCGGCCGTTCGGCGAGTACACCTACGACGGACAGAAAGTGGTGTGCGTGCCGCTGGCGGAAACCGTGACCGGTTCGGGCCTGTCAGCCGCCTGGCTGCGTCGGGTGCAACTGACCAAACCGGTGCAGTTGTTCGTCGATCACTGTCGGGAGGAATTGGCTCGACTGTACGCCTGAACGTACGTCGAGCCGTGTTTCAAGCGCGGATAAAAGCCAGCAGCCGTTGCAGCATCGCATCACAGGCATCGAGTTGCGCGCGACTGACAAACTCGTCCGGTTTGTGCCCCTGATCCATGCTGCCGGGACCACAGACCACGGTGGGAATGCCCGCCGCATCGAACAGCCCGCCCTCGGTGCCGAACGCCACGGTGCCGAATTCCCGTGAACCGCAGAACGCCGCGATCAGCTCCGCCGCCTGACTTTGCGCATCGGTGGCCAGGCCGGGATAAGCCGACAGCTCACTGAAACGAATCGCGCTGTGTTCGCTGACCGCCCGCATGCGTGGCAGCACGTGCTGCTCGGCGTAGGTCTGCAACTGCTGCGCGACCAGGCTCGGATCCTGCGAGGGCAGGGCTCGGATTTCGAAGTCGAAGCGGCAATCGGCGGGGACGATGTTCAAGGCCTTGCCGCCGCTGATCACGCCGGTCTGCACCGTGCTGTAGGGCGGATCGAAACGGCTGTCGTGCTGCTCGGGTGCCTTCAGTTGTTGGCCGATGCGCCCCAGTTCGCCGATCAGCTCGGCGGCGTACTCGATGGCGTTGACCCCCAGCGGCGCGTAGGCCGAATGGCACGGATGACCATGCACGTCGCAGCGCATCGCCAGTTTGCCTTTATGGCCGAGCACCGGTTTCAGTTCGGTGGGTTCACCGATGATGCACAGCAAAGGTTTGACTGGCCGTTGTTCCAGCTCGGCGAGCAACGAGCGCACGCCGAGGCAACCGACTTCTTCGTCGTAAGACAGGGCAATGTGCACCGGCATGCGCAATGTTGCTTGCACCAGCGCCGGCACCAAGGCCAGCACGCAGGCGATGTAGCCCTTCATGTCTGCGGTGCCACGGCCGAACAGCTTGCCGTCACGCTCGCTGAGTTCGAACGGCGCTACGGTCCACGGTTGGCCGTCGACCGGCACCACATCGGTGTGCCCGGAGAGCACGATGCCCGGTTGCCCGGCGGGGCCAATCGTCGCGAACAGATTGGCCTTGCTGCGCTCGGCGTTGTAGATCAGCTCGCACGGCACGTCGAAGCCAGCGAGGTAGTCACGCACGAACTCGATCAGCTGCAGGTTGGATTCGCGGCTGGTGGTGTCGAACCCCACCAGCGTTTTGAGCAAAGCGACGCTGCTGCTCATCGATCGTCTCCGGCAACGCCATACCCCGGTGCCTTGGCCGGGTCGAGCGCGCGATCGATGTAGTTCTGCAGCTGCGGCTGATAGGCGTCCCATAGTTTTTGCAACTCGCCGATCGGATTCTCGTCGGCCCAGTCGACCCGCAGATTGACGATCGGCCAGGTCTGTTCGCCGACCACCACCACCGCTGCCGAATGCACTGGCCCGGCTTCGCCACCGAGGGCCTGGGCGGCGTGCAGGGCCTTGAGCAAACGGTCGGCCAATTGGCCTTCGCCGTCTTCAAAGGCGCTGACCATTGCTTCGATCACCGCGCGCCCGGCGAGCATGTTGCCGGCGGCCACGCATTGTTCGCCGCACACGGCGTTGTGCACGCCGAGGGTTTGCGCTCCGCTGAAATGCGCGGTCTGGCCGAGGTGGTTGATCGCGGTGATCTGCCGGTACTGGCTATAGCCGTTGCGGGTCAGCACCTGGTCCAGCGCCGCATCGGGCGCGTGACCTTGTTCCATCAGCGCGAGGACTTCCGGGCCAAGGGACGGCAGGGTGATGTTCTGGCTCGACACCGCGCCAACCCCCGGCAGCAGCCACGGGCAACGCGCACCGACGGCGATGCTGGAGGAACTGATGGCGACACCGAACTGGCCGGTTTCGGGGCAACGGGCTGCGATTGAAAAGGTCATGGTCTAACTCCTTTCGAGGAATTTGTTGTCCTTGTGGGCCTCATCGCTGGCAAGCCAGCTCCCACAGTTATTGGGTTGGTCACAAAATCTGTAAGCACCTCAAACCTGTGGGAGCTGGCTTGCCAGCGATGGCCGCGACGCGGTGCGTCTGATTACTCGGGAATCACCGCCACCACATCAATCTCCATCAGCCACTGCGGCTGCCCGAGTGCCGACACCACCAGCCCGGTGGAAATCGGGAACACGCCTTTGAGCCACTTGCCGACTTCCTGGTACACCGGCTCGCGGTAGCGCGGGTCGATCAGGTAAGTCGTGGTCTTGACGATGTGGCTCATGTCGCTGCCGGCTTCTTCCAGCAGTTGTTTGACGTTGCGCATTGCCTGTTCGGCCTGCGCGCGCGGATCACCGAGGCCCACCAGATTGCCGTCGAAATCAGTGCCGACCTGACCCCGGACATACACGGTGTTGCCGGCACGCACGGCCTGGCACAGGTCGTTGTCCAAGGTCTGGTTTGGGTAAGTGTCCTTGGTGTTGAACATACGGATGCGGGTGTGAGTTGGCTTGCTCATGTACAGCTCCAGACTGGGTATTCAGCGGCGCAGAAGCACCGCCGCGAAAGTAGGCAATCAAGCGTCGACGGTGTCGGCGGCTTTCGTGTTGGCGGTCGAATGCAGGGCGGCTTCACGCTGCTCGGCATCTTTGTAATCAAGGTATTTGCGCTGGGTGGCGATGTGGTCGGCCACGTGTTTGGCGTCATGCCAGACGCCCCAGATAAACGACGAACCGCGTCGCGACTGCCATGGCAAGCCGAGGAAATACACCCCCGGCTCGCTGGACACGCCGCGCTGGTGCTGCGGTTTGCCCTTGTCATCAAATGCCGCGACTTGCAGCCAGGAATAATCCACGGCGAAGCCGGTGGCCCAGATGATCGAGGTGATCCCGGCTTCGGCCAGATTCAGATCGAGCAGCGGATTTTTCACGCACTCCGGATCTGGATAGGTCGCTCGCGCTTCAGGTTCTTGCGGCAGGTCGAGGCCGTTGCGCTCGATGTAGGCATCGGCGGCATCCAGCAAGGCGAGGTAGTTGTCATCGCCACGTTTGAGGTTGTCGACCAGGTCCTGCTTGAAGGTCACCACGCCGTTATTGAACGACTCGGTCACGCCGACCAGGGTCATGCCGCGATGGGCCAGACCCCGGAAATCGATGGTGCGTCCGCCATGCGCGCCGCTGACCGCAATGGTCACGTGCTCACGGCCGGGTTTCATCGCCGCCTGATCCCACTCGCCGAGCACCCCCAGCCACCAACAGAAATCGCGGTTGCGATAGGCACGCGGCGGACGGTCGTGAGCGCCGACCGACAGGTAAACCTGTTTGCCGGAACGCTGCAGTTCATCGGCGATCTGCACGCCGGACGAACCGGCACCGACCACCAGCACTGCGCCGTCGGGCAGTTGCTGCGGGTTGCGATAGTCAGCGGAGTGGATCTGCAACAGACGCGGGTCTTGCGGTGCAATCGGCGGGATCACTGGACGCTGGAAAGGACCGGTCGCCGCAACCACCCGGCTGGCCTCGATCACGCCCTCGGAGGTCTCGACAGTGAAGCCCGGACGCCCGACATTGCGCACCACGCTTTTGACCTCGACGCCGGTGCGGATCGGCGCGTTGAATTTCTTCGCATAGGCTTCGAAATAGTCCGCGACGCGCTCCTTGGGGGCGAAACCATCGGGATCGACGTCATCGAATTCCAGCCCCGGAAAGCGGTCGTGCCACGCCGGACCGTTGGCCACCAACGAGTCCCAGCGCCCGCTGCGCCAGCGTTCGGCAATGCGGCTGCGCTCCAGCACCAGGTGCGGTACACCGAGTTTGCTCAGGTGCTCGCTCATCGCTACCCCCGCCTGTCCGGCGCCCACGACAAGCGTGTCTGTTTTTATTGTTTCAGTGCTCATTTGTACATCCTTCCTGGCAAGGCAAGTGGATTCGGATCGCTTCAGGCTTGTCCGTTTTGCTTGCGGTCAGACTAGGCAGGAGGGGGGTATCGGTAAAATATTATTAAGCTGGGATGTGAATACAAATTGCTGAAGCAGAACGGCCTAACCCAGTTAAAACGGGCCTTTGCGGGCAGGGGGTGAGCTGTCCCGGGCAGGAAAACCCGGGACACGGAAGAGAAATTTCTATTTCAGGACTGACGCCGACCTCATGCAATCAGCTCAGGTGACTGGGCGCAATGCCCAGCAGCCCGGTCAGCGTATTCATGATCGCCTGCTGCCGCGCGCGATTGGCCTGGTGCTCGGCTTCGGCGGCGGCGACATCGGCGGCGCAGTGCGGACAGATCACCTCGTGCGGATAGATGTACTGCAAGCAACTGCGGCACAGGCTCAGTTGCGGGGCGATCCGGCCTTGTTCCGGCGATTGCTGGCCCTGATTGATCCATGCCAGTTTGATCACCTGACCGCTGTCGCTGACGCTGCTGACTTTTTCGCCGGTGTCGATGCGCTCGGTTATCAGGTCGAAGCGGCCGACCGCAAATGATTTCTGCGCCGCGTCCTCGACCTTGACGATGCGCTCGCGCAACCCACGCTTGTGCAGCTCCAGCGTGCGGTAATGGCAATAGGGGTTGTTGCCGGGTTTGCCGAGCAGCGAATGCGAAGTCCAGGTGCAGCCGCCGCGACAGACGTCGTTGTAATAACAGCCACGGCAGTAACCCCACATATCATCCACTGATCGCAAGCGCCCGAAATGCATGCCTTCGCTGTAATGCCAGATGTCGTGCAGGCTCATGCTGCGCACATTGCCGCCGGAGAAACCAATGGTGGCCAGTGACGGGCAGCCTTTGACCGTGCCGTCGGCCTCCAGCGCCAGAACGGTCTGGCCGGCGGCGCAACCGGTCCAGTGCACGCGCTCGTCGCCGAAGCCGCGCCACAGGTGTTCATACGGGCCGTAATAGCCGATGTTGTTGCCGACATTCATCAGCAAGCCACGGTCGACACCTTCGCGATACAGCCGCGCAAGCAGCGGCATCACTTCGAGCAATTGATAGGGTTGCAGCAGCAACTCCGGATGATCCACCGCGTTGCCCATGGCGACGGTGATCTGGATCTGCCAGTGGGTGGCGCCGAGTTCGATGATGGTGTCCATCAGCGCTGGCAAGTCGGGCAGGGTCGCGGCGCCGATCTGGGTGTTGACGCTCACCGCCAGCCCCGCGGCTTTGGCCCGGCGCAGGGTGTCCACGGCCTTGTCGAACGAGCCGGGAACGTTGCGCACCGCGTCATGCAACGGCGCAAGTCCATCGAGGGAAATGCCCACGCCGTCGAGCCCGGCATCCACCGCCGCCTGCATCTTCGCCGGGGTCAGGTTGCGCCCGCCGGTCTGGATTGCGCAGTACATGCCGTGGTCGTGAATGGCCTTGATCAGTTGTGTCCAGTCCTTGCGCAGATAGGCTTCGCCGCCGATCAGGGTGATTTCGCGAGTGCCGAGCGCGGCCAGCGAGTCGATGACGTCCAGGCATTCGCGGGTGTTGAGTTCGTCAGGCCGGCGATGCCCTGCGCGGGAGCCGCAATGCAGGCATTTCAAGTCGCAGGCCAGGGTGATCTCCCAGACCACGTGCACCGGCACGTAGCGTTTGAGATCGGTGTCGCTGAGATAACGGGCAGGGCGCACGTCTGACATGGGAAATCCTTGCGCACCATCCTGTGCGCGCTACGAAGGAATTGACCGCCGTTGAACAAGCCCCGGGCACGATCCTGTGCAATCGCGCCCGGGGCCGGTCGGTTAGCGTGTTTCCAGACGCGTGATTTCCGCTTTCAGATGCTCAAGCGCACTGCGCAAGGCGCCCTCATGCGCCACTTGTTGCTCGGCCTGTTGCACCACGGATCTGAGCTGCGCCAGATCGCCGCCGGCCTGCGCCTGCTGCACGGCCACGGCGTACAGGGGTTGCGGATGCGGCGTGGGGTGCGGTTGCTCGCTGGGTGCCGGATGCACCGCAACGTGCTTTACCTCGTGCCACTGGCCCTTTTCTTCATAGCGATAATCGACAAAACCACTGGCCCAGTCGCCGCCCAGGATGCCTCTGAGGTGGAAGGTCTGGGCGATCTGGCTGAGCGGGCCGCTCGGACCGCCGTCAAGGGTCAGGATGATGTGGTTCTCGACGTTTGCAGTCAGTTTGGTTTCGGAAAAACTGCCCCAGACCTGAGTCCGGAAATTGACCGTCGGCCAGGTGGCCTGGAACACGCTGGCAATCCCGCTGACCCGTTTATGCGCGGTGTCGACCAGCAGATCAAGGGTCAGAACCGGTGCGCCAAGCAGTGAGTTGCTGATGTAGAGACGAGTGTGAAAAAGTCCAATCGACATGGTGCTACTCCCTGAAGTGAATGGTGAATCAAGTGGCCTGACTCAGCGGCTCTGCAGCCGGCTGACCTCTTTCTTCGCGGTGTCCAGTGCGTCGCGCAATTTCGGCAGTTGCTCCAGTTGCTGTTCGGCGAGTCGGGCGAGATTTTTCATCTGCGCCAGATCACCGCTGGCAATGGCGCTCTGAATCGGCGCGGCATACAGCGGCAGGATCGGTGGGTGCGGGTTGATCACCGGGCCGGGATTGAACGGTGAAGGTATCGACTCCACCAGATGCGCCGGGGCGTTGTTGACCTCATGCCAGCGTTGACCATCGAAGTAGCGATAGTTGGCGACACCTTCGCGCCAGTCAGTGCCCACCACCAGCCGCACCTCGAAGTTATCGAGGGAGTTGGCGCCTGGGCCGCCGTGATTGCCCTGGGCCGTCACGAGAATCTTGCTGACGCCGGGCGACATCACGGTGAGGTAGGTGTACTCGCCCCAGACGTCGGAATGCACGTCGAGCGGCGGATTGGTCGCCTGGGTGATCGCGGCGGTGCCGTTGACTTTCGTATCGGGTGTCGAGACCAGCAGGTGCAGCGCCAGCGACTGCGCACCGGGAGCGCCGGTGCCGATGCGATAGCTCACCGGGAACAGGCCGACATTTTCAGTGGATCCGGACATGTTGATTGCCTCCATTGCAATGTGATTGATGGCTTCAGGACTTTTCGTGCCTGGAAACTTCCCTGGCCAGTTTTTCGTACGCGTCTTTCAGGTCTTGCGCTTCAGGCTTGCTGGTGTCGCGTTGCTGCAACAGCGTCTTCATGTGCTGCACATCGCCTTGCTTGATCGCACTTTGAATGGCGACGCCGTAAGGCGGGATGTTGGCCGTTGAACGGGACATAGCGAGGGTTTCCTCATCGGTGCTGCAAAACCGCCCCCTGACGAGAAGGGGCGCCTTACCTGACAGACAGGCAGCCTCTGCCTTGTGGAGCACCGGCAGGCGAGCAACCTGATCCGTCGGGATCTGTTCAAGGGTGATGTCCGGGTGCACGGCGCAGGCGCCATGCGCCGAGGCCGCGCGTGTCCTCAGCCGAAACCGCCAGGCGGGACGTCGGGTGTTTCGCAAGTGGCCTGCCTCAGGGGCTGGCAAGGGGAAATGACCGGTACGTTGTTCATCTTTCTATCCTTGAGAGAACACAACGAAACGCAGGGATCAGTGGCGCGCCCGGTGGCGCGCAGAACAGCCGCAAGCACAAAAACCATCCCTGATTTCTTTTCCAGTGCTACTACGGGCGAGCGCGTGACCGCCGCTCGCGGGTCGCTGGCACATCGCCAGCCACGCAACCCTAGATGCGATTTGGCGGCCCTGCCAGCGAAAGCGCCGAACGGTCGTGGGCGGGAGTTTGACGGTCAGCAGAACGTATCCGCTCCAGACCTTCAAGTCTTTGAACGGACACAGTTATCGGGAGGGAAGAGAGGCGCGCGCAACGCATGGAATCATTGGCAATAAGCAATCCATCCAACGCGCATATTCGCGCAACGCTACCCTGTGTTCGACGAATTAATTGCCGTCGGCGACTTTGCGCTCGATCGCATCGGTCTTGCGCTTGAGTGCCTCGGCCTCCTGTTCCTTGGTGCGGATCGAGGTCGGCGTCAGCACTTCGTCCACAGCCTTGGTGTCGTCGTCGCTGTCCTGCAGATACCGGCGAACCACATCCACCGGTTTGCCCGCCGCATCCAGCGGTGGTGCGTTGTGAGGGGTTGCAGGCTTGCTGTCGTCGGTGCTTTTCATTTCTCATACCTCCATTGGCTTACAACGTTGGATACGACGACATGACACGAGTTCTAGAAATTTCAAGGGTGACCGCCGCGGCCCTCGGCTGTGCGCTGCTGATCGCTGCCAATTCAGCACACGCCGCCAGTTTCGACTGTGCCAAGGCCAAAGCGGCAGACGAGAAAGCAGTCTGCGCCAACCGCTCGCTGAACGACCTGGACGTGACCATGGGCGAGCTGTTCAGCCTCGACAAACGCCTGCTGCCGATGGGCGGGCGCGATGCGCTGATCGGCGAACAGCAGGCTTTTCTGAAAAGCCGCAAGGCCTGTGGCGCGAAGGTCGGTTGCTTGACTGAGCTGTACCAGAAGCGGGTTGACGCGCTGCGCAACATCATCGAGACGCGGGTGATGACGCAGGGGCCGTTTTGACCCGCTGTTTGTTGCCGCTACGGGTCAGATCCTGCGGTCAGAGCAAACTCCACGACACCCCGACATAGACCCCCAACCCTTCACCCGGCGTAGACCGCGCCGCATCCTGGCCTTTGTCGTCATACCCCGGCGTAACGGTGGCGGCGTAGTGCTTGTTGGTCAGGTTGCGCAAGTCGAGCCAGGTTTGCCAGTCGTTTTTCGGCGCGTTGTAGCCGACGGTGGCACCGAACAGTGCGTAGGGATCGGCGTAGTAGCTGTTGGCGTAATCCACCGCGACCTTGGACACCAGTTGCGTGTTGACCGCCGCGAAGAAGCCCTGAGGCCAGTCGTGGCGCAGTTCGCCCTGGTAGTAATGCATCGGCAAACCCGGCAGGCGGTTGTCGCCAAAACGCTGATCGTCGCGGTAGTGGAAGTCGCTGAACGTGTAGGCCTGACGCAGGCTCAATTTACGTCCGTCGGCGGCTGACCACAGCGTGCTTTGCAAGCTGGCTTCGACACCCTGATGCACGGTGAGGCTGGCGTTGAGTTCGTACGGGGTGACGGCGTTGGCGTCCGGCAGCACCGACAGCAATTCGTGGCGCACCTGCGCGTAGTACCACGCCAGGCTCCACTGGCCGAGTGTGCTGTCGCCGCGACCGCCGAGTTCGAGGGTGGTCGCGGTCTGGTTCTGCAGTTTGATCGGATCGCTCTGGGTGCCGGTCGCCGCACCGTTGCCGGCCGGGAAGCGGATGTTCGAGCTGTAGATCAGCGACCACGGGTGCGGTGCTTCGACCGAACGGCTGAGGTTGCCGAACAACTGCAGGTCCGGCGTGACCTGATAGCGCAGGCCCAGACGCGGCGCATAGTCCCAGTCGCTCATGCTGGTCTTGCCGCCGCTTTGCGGGTAGGTGACGGCGCTTTCGCGGCGGGTGTAGAGGGCGGCGAGGCCGGTGGTCAGCCACAGGTCGTCGGCGATTTCCAGGTCGTTGCCGACGTGCAGAACGGTGTCCGAACCCTGATAGGTGAAGTTGCGCATGCGGGTGCCCGGCGCATACGCGGCGGTGTTGCCGGACGGGATGCGCACGAATTCACTGGCGCCGTCGTTGGGCAGGTGTTTGGTGGTGCGCAGGCCCACGGTGCTATGGCTTTCCATACCCAGAAAAGTGTCGCGGCGCTTGTAGTCGAAGGTGCCGCTGACGTCGGTGTAGGCGACTTTCAGACGGTTCGGGCCTTCGCGCAGGTCCATCGGGTAGTCGTGATAGACGAGGCCGGTCTGGATGCTCGAATCATCGTCGATGTAGTAGGTGGTCTTGTTGCCGATGAAGGTGCTGCCCGGTTGTTTGCGGCTGTCGTCGCGCGCCACGTAAGCCGGGTTGGCCGCCCGTGGCGTGTGCTCGATCGAATGCTTGGTCACACGGCCGGCGAGGTCGTTGTCGGTCTCGCGGTAACGGAAATAGAAGCGGGTCTCCAGGTTCGGGCTGAAGCGGTAGCCAAAGTTGGCGATCACGCCCTGGCTCTCGCTGGCGGTGTGATCCTGATAGCCGTCAGCGTTCGCGTCGGTCAGCGACACGTAGTAATCGAAGTCGCCCAGCACCTGCCCGGAACTCACCTGACGCTGCTGGTAACCATGGCTGCCGGTGGCATAGCGCACCTGCAGTTTCGGCGCGTCGTAGCCGGTGTGGCTGACGTAATCGACGGCGCCGCCCAGCGCCAGCGCACCACGATCAAAGCCGTTGGCGCCGCGCAGCACCTCCACATGGTCGAGCCACAGCGGTTCGAGCAATTCGTAGGGCGTGCCGCCGGGGCCGGTCAGCGGCAGGCCGTCGAGCATCGTGTACAACCCCGAAGCGTGCGCGCCGGGTGCGCGGTTGATCCCCGAACCCCGGATCGAAATCTTCACCCCTTCGTTGCCCGCCGACTGCGCGTAGACCCCCGGCTGATACGCCAGGACGTCCTGATTGCTCGCCACCCGGCCCTGCAACGGCTGACGCATGTCGACCACATTGCTGCCGCCGGGCACTTGCGCCAGACGCGCTTCGGCCTCCGCCACGGAGGCATCCGTGCCACTTTGCTCGTCAGCGGAAATCAGCACCTGTCCCAACTCCATGCCTTTGGGTTCCTCGGCCATGACCGGGCAGGCGAGGGCCAGGCCCAGCAGGGCAGAGGGCAGGGATTTGGGCGACGGCATCGAGAAACTCCAGACAGACAGGGACGGGCAATGAACAGTGCGACGCCAGAAGGAACGATGGAAACACATGGCAATTTTGCTTTTTCGCCGGGGAGTCAGGGATGGAAGTGCTGGAGGTCAAGTCCGGAGACGGCATTCATGGCCGCAAACGCAGACGACCGGCCGCTGGTGATCGCGGCCAGTCGTTCGGGGGAAGGGATCAGGCAATCTTCAACGCCATGAGAATGTCCAGCGGTGTCTGGGCAAATGCCCGGGCCTGCTCAGTCATCTCGGCAAGGTTTTCTTCGGCGGTGAGCAGCGGCTGGTCACCCCTGAGCAGCACTTCGCCCTGTTCACCGATGACGGCCCACGCCAGTTGCGCCCAGTCTTGCGGGTCAGTCATGCCTTGTTTGAGCGAAATCAGGAACAACTGCTGGACGCGGCTGACTGCCACGCCACCGCCGGTGACCGGGCTGGCCAGCACCTGAATATCGCTGTTGAACAGCGCCCGTTTGCACAGTTGCAGGTTGAGGGTGTCGCAACGTTCCTGCACCTGTCTTTCAGCGGCTTCGCTCTGGCACGGGGCGGCGACGCCCATGCCGATCAGCACGGTGACAGCCTGTACCAGGTCGTCGTAAGACACGGAGCCCACAGCCATCGACAACTGCTGCAGGGTTTTCGCTGCATAGGCATTGGCTGCGAGCGCTGCGAGCACCGGGCTGTAAATCTCCGCTTGCAACGAAGCCGCACCGGCCGGACCGGTGACCGTGTCGGGAATGTTTTCAATGGCTTGCAACAGGACAAACCGGCTTCTCAGCAGGGCATCGCGCTGTTCGGCGGCAGACAACCGATTGGCACCGCGTATGTACAGATCCCGGCGGAAGTTCTGATTGATGAAGTAGTCGCGCGCCTGTTCGCGCATGACCGGATGCTCGATCCCCTGCAGAAAGTCCATGCCTTCTGCACTCAGATTCAGCGCAGCAACGGTATCCAACGGCACGGCGGTCGCGGCGTAGTCCAGTTTGGCCGCCGCCATGGCGTCGACCACGTCAGTGAAATACATGCAGTTCCAGTCGCGATTGAAGTACTCATGGGCCACGTACTGACGATTCTGGCCCTTGATGCTCTGCAACTGGGCACCGAGAGCCGGCGCCGTTCTGGCGTACTTCGGATTGGCCGCCAACAGTGCTTCGGAAAATTGCATCGCGGCATCGATACGTTTGGCCGGGCTGGTGGAGGCGTGGCTGGCAAAGCGGTTGTGCAGACTGAACAGATTGCGCAAGGGCGCCGAAGGCGACCAGCCCGGGAAACAATTGTAGCTGACATACAACAGGCCGCCGGGTTTGAGGTGACGGCGGGCGAATTCGACGATCAGTTGCTGATTGTCGCGGCTGACCCAGGTCCAGATGCCATGCAGGCTGATACTGTCGAAGGCCGGCAGGTCATCCCGGGCCAGCAGTTGCTCGAAACTGTCGTCATAAAGGCGGGCCTGGCTGTTCCAGTCGCTCGCCAATGCAATGGCATGCGCGGCCTGGGATGGCATGAAATCGGTGCCGACGTAGTTTCCCGGGTTGGCGGCGGCATGGATGTTGATCGACACACCCTGGCCGAAGCCCAGTTCGCAGTGGTAGCCACCAGCACTCTCCAGCGTGGCAAAGCCGCGCAACAACAGGCAAAAACGCTGGAACACCGGATTGATTTCCCGGCTATACGAGTAGGTGTAGCCCTCGTCGGTGAAATACCCTTCGTTCCAGGCATTGCTCATGGTGAACCCTTTATTTCGAGAGAGAAGCCGCTCTTATAAAGGGTTGTCCTTGGGCACCACAAGCGGAAAAACAGCTCAGTGGCACTTACCCTTGCAAAGGCACGTACACGTCCGTCTGCCACTGCTCTTGCGGCGTCTCGGGATAGACGCTCAGGTAATGGAAAAACAGCGGATGATCGCGCAATTCCTCACCGCTGGTGGGCAGCCAGTCGCGATAGATCGGGTAGATCGTTTCACCGATGTGGTCGGGTGAACCGACGTGCCGCACCACCACACAACGACCTCCGGGAATAACGAGTTCCTCCACGCCGAACGTATTCGGTGCTACCGGCTCTTCAATCTCGCCACAGATGGCGAAGCGAAAATCCTCCGCAGGCGTGGTGTCGGGGTTGTTGAAGGGAATGCCGAAGGTGCGACTGGACGCCACGGGCGACTGCCCGCTGTGCAGGCGCCAGGCGATGAATGTCTGCACACTTTGCTGAACTTCGCCCGGCGCGCCGCGGTGCTCAAGCGCGGCGACCCGCACGGTCGGGAAGTCGATGATTCTGGTTTGCATGATGACGCTCCTGGAAAAGTGAGGGATGGCGAATACCGCATTCCAGGTCTGCCAGTTCGGTTGCTTCCTGAAGGCACTGGGCGTCATGCCGAAGTCGCGCCGGAACGCCCGGCTGAACGCTTCCGGACTCTCGAACCCGGCGTCAGACGCGGCGTCGAGTATCGAGTGCTGCGGTTGCGCGGCCAGCCGATGGGCGGCCCGGCGCAAGCGCATCAGCTGCACATAGCGCGACACCGGCACACCAATGAACGCGCTGAATTGCCGATGGAAGTGAAACGCCGAAAAGTTCGCTACCTGACTTAACGTGTTCACCGACAGGTCACCTTCGAGATGGGCATCGATGTAGGCGAGCACGCTGTGGAAGCGCCGGGTATAGGCGCGGTGGGTCGGCAGGTCGGACACTTGGTGGAGACTCCTGGAAGTGCGGTCGGCTATAGCCTCGTCGATTTTGGCGTAGGCGCGCCTAGCCGGGTTTGCTCAAGTATCGGTTCTGTAGGAGCTGCCGAAGGCTGCGATCTTTTGAGGTTGATTTTTGGCGTCCTCCATCAAGGTCAGAATCAAGAGATCGCAGCCTCGTTGCACTCGACAGCTCCTACAGGAGAGCGTGTGGAGTCAGCGGCCGTGCGCCGCGTCCGCCAGTTGCCCGGTATCGACCCGCACGAACACCGAATCGCCCACCGCCGTCAGCACTTCCCCGGCGTACACCTCGCAGATCACCCGAGTCTTGCGCCCGACGTCGCCTTCGACCCTGGCGCGCAAGGTCAGGGTGACGCCCATCGGTGTGGGTTTGATGAACTTGAGGCCGAGGTTGCCGGTGACGCAGTCGATGCGCGGCAGGCTGCCCGGGGCACGCTGTTCGGCGCGGTAGTGGTAAGCCATCGCGGTCCAGTTGGAATGGCAGTCGACCAGCATCGCCAGCAACCCGCCGTACACCAGGTCCGGCCAGCCGCAGTATTTGTCGTCCGGCAGGTGTTCGGCCATCACATGCACGCCGTCCTTGTGCCAGAAGCTTTTGACGTGCAGCCCATGCGGGTTGCGGCCGCCGCAGCCGTAGCAGATGCCTTCGGGGGCGGCGAGGTCTTGCAGGGGCGTTTCGGAACGGGTCATGGGGCTGGTCATCCTGAAGGGGTGATTCCGGTCAGGCGCAGGCGGTTGCGCCCACCGCGCTTGGATTCATAGAGCGCGGCGTCGCCTTGTTCGATCAATGCCGCGAGACTGGCCGGCGGCTGGTTGAACAGGCTGGCGCCGATGCTCAACGTCACCGGCTCTGGTGTCGGGAATGCCTGGGCGGCGCTGCGGTGAAACTGATCGCGCAGGGCGTCGCCCAGTCTGACGACGTGATCACTGGGCGCGTTGCTCAGCAAAATCACAAACTCGTCGCCGCCCAAACGGGCGGCGAGCGCCTCATCGGAGGTCTCGGCGCGGATCATTTCGCTCAAGGCCACCAGCAAACGGTCGCCGGCGCTGTGGCCATACTGATCGTTGACCGATTTGAAGTTGTCGATGTCGATCAGCAGCAGGGCACCCGGATGCGCCGGGGAGACGTCCTGCAGCAAGCGCGGCGCGCGCACATCGAGGGCGCGGCGGTTGTAGAGAGCGGTCAGCGGATCACGGGCGGCCAGTCGGGCGATCTGTTCCTCGCGCCGGTAGCGTTCGGTGCCGGTCATCGACAGCGCAATCAGCATGATCGCCATTGCGCCTTCGACCAGCGAAATCTGAATGATTTCACCCCGGAACGCCGCCAGATCGATCAGCGTGCCCGGGATCATCACGGTCAGGGCCTTGGCCACATAGAACAGCCCGTGACCGAGCAACACGTAGCGCAGTTGCACCGCGCCGACGCTCAGCGAGCTGCCATGGGGGCGCAGCAGCAGACTGGCCTTGAGCGTCGAGGCGGCCACCAGCAGCGAGTTGGCGGCCAGCATGACTTTCGACCACAGCGGCCCGTCCGGCAATAACAGCATGACCAGCCAGCTGACGAAAATCAGGTACCAGGCCGGGGACAGACGGATCTGCGTGAAGCGCGCCACCCCCAGCAGAAACAGAAAGTGCGCGGTCACCAGCAAGCCGTTGGCGAACCAGATGCCGATCAGCAGAAAACCGTTGCTGCGCAGCAGGGCCAGGGTGGAACCGATGGTGATAGTGGCGAAACCGGCGCTCCAGAACAGCAGCGAAGGCTCACGAATGCTGCGCCACTCGACCGCCAGATACAGCGCGGCGGCGGCTGCGAGAGCGATCGAAATGGTCAGCATCGTCAGTGGGTCGAGCGGCATTTCCGGGGGAGCCTGTCAGAAGGTCGGTAGGGCCGGCGATTGTAAGCGTTCGGGGCCGTTTTGGCAGGCTCCGCACGCTGATGTCATGGCCGGGCGTTCGCCGTCATGACTGTGGCGCGAGCCAGGTGTCGACGACCCGCCGATCCAGTTCTTCCCAATAAGCCATGCCCAGCACCCGCGTGGTGTTCAGCCCGCGCAGATAGCCACGCAACTGATTGGCCGTATCGCGTTTGAGCTGGACATCGGTGATGTCCTTGTCCAGCAGCACGTTTTCGTACTGCACCAGGTATTCCGCCACCCGCTCGCGAAAGTCGGGCAAAACCGCGTCGCGGATCAGGTCAAAGGTTCTCAAATCGGCGTCCTCACTGTTGTTTTAGTCATTAGAGATGAGCATGGATCAAACGTTATCGTCAGTAACTATCGCTAGAAGTAATAGTGACCATCACGAAACGCAAGTTCAGCTTTGCTGGCAATAGGCGGAAAATTGCCCTCATTGAAAACGCAGCTCAAGGAAATTGCGCGATGAAGACACTGACCCGACTGGCGCTGACCGCTCTGCTGATGAGCGGCATGGTAGCCACGGCACCGTCTTACGCAGACGACGCTTGTGCGTGTCATCTTCAGCCAATCGCCGGCAGCAGCGCGACATTGCAACATTCACAGACCGTGGGTGTGCTGTACAGCGAAAACACCCGGGAAAACCTGCAATACCTGACGCGCTACCACGACATGGCGTTGCACGGCGCCAAGGATGCGCTGGATTCGCGAATTCGTGCAGCCTTTGTCAGCAGCTCCGACCCGGAACTGGCCATCGATTGGTTGCTCAGCTCGCTGCAGCGTCATTTTTCGTCGGTGACGGTTTACGACAGCCTTGATGCGCTGATTCAGGCACACCCGGACGTTGTGGTGAAACTCGACACCTTCAACCGCTTGCTGACCCAGCAAAACAGCCTGTACGAGGCGCATTTCATCGCGCGTTTCTACGATGCCGACCTGCAATACATCGGCAAGGCCGAGGGCTCGGTAGAGAAACAGATTCCGTCGGTCTGGGTACACGACAAAGCGGCGCAGGAGATTGCCGCGCAGATCGAGCAACAACGTGATCTGCAACTCAATGCCTTGAAGCAGTTCGATGCCTCGCTCAAGGCGCTGGTGGCTTCCAGCTGAACACTCAAAACCAAAAGGGCAGCGGCGGCGCCGTGACGCTGAACCGTTGCCGGATGAACCGGACTTTTATTTTCAGGATTACACCGATGCGTACTTTTTTTGCCCCGACCCTGGCGGTTGTCTCCTTGCTGCTCGCCGGTTGCGCCTCCGCACCGAACGACCCGACGCTGACCTTGCAGACCCGCAAAACCCCGGCGCAATACGCCGATTGCGTGGTGCCCAAGCTGCAGAGCAGTGCGCTGAACCCGACCGTCTCGCAGACCCAGCGCAGCTACCGGATCGTGGTGCCGAGCAAGGTGTCGGCAGACAACGTGCTGGAAGCCTACAAGGCCGGCAACGGCGGCAAAGTGTTCATCTATGAGCGCCACTTGCTGGCTTCCAATTTCCTGCCTTCCAGTTTTGAACGCGCTGCCCAGGATTGCATCTGACCCGGCCGCGCAAACCGTTCTGACCGAGCTCCTTTGGTTGGCCGCAACCAACCAATACTTTGCCCCGCACCTCATTCGGTAGCGGGGCTTTTTTTGCCTGACATTTGCTGCTCTGGTGATGTCGGCACGCTAGCGTTTGCCCGGCGTGGTTGGCTGCTTGCGTCGGCGTGGGGGAATATGGTTGTATGGTGCAACTAAATTTCAGCAGTGATGTGTCATGAGTGTCCCTAAAGCCTTGATCGAAGAAATCCGTACAGCGTCGCGCACAATGGTGCGTGAGTTCGGTTTCCTGCGCGCCACCCTGGCGGCGACCGACTATTCAGCCTCCGGCGTGCACGCATTGCTGGAAATCGAGGCCGGGGACGGCGTCAGCGCTGCACAACTGGCGCAAAGCCTTGGTCTGGAAAAGTCCAGTGTCAGCCGCATGGTCGGCAAACTGATCAAGGCCGGGGAGATCGAGGAGCGCGCCGCCGAGGACGCCCGGGTCAAGCTGTTGCAGCTGACCGCGCAGGGCCGGCAGACCGTCGCCGACATTCATGCCTACGGCCGGGCGCAGGTCAGCAACGCACTGAACACGCTCAATCCGTCGCAACAACAGAGCGTGGCGCAAGGCCTTGCAACTTACGCCCATGCGCTCAAAAGCATCCGTCTGGGCGCTGACCGGCCACTCACGCCGAACCTGCACATCAGCGCCGGCTATCGCCCCGGCCTGATTGGCCGCGTGGCGCAAATGCATGCGGATTATTATTCGCGGCATTCCGGTTTCGGCGCGATTTTCGAACGGCGTGTTGCCAGTGAAACGGCGGAGTTTGTCGGGCGTCTCGATCAGCCCAGCAATCAGATCTGGGTGGCGATGCTTGATGAGCGCATCGTCGGCTCCATCGCGATCGACGGGCAGGATCTGGGTAACAATCAGGCGCATCTGCGCTGGTTCATCCTCGACGACGGCTGCCGCGGCAGTGGCGTCGGTCGGCAACTGCTGAGCGCGGCGGTGGAGTTTTGCGATCAGCACGGCTTTGACGCGATTCAGCTCTGGACCTTCAAGGGCCTCGACGCCGCGCGCCGACTGTACGAAGCGGCCGGGTTCGAATTGACCATGGAAGAGCAGGGCAGCCAGTGGGGCAGTGTGGTCACGGAACAGCAGTTCACCCGTGCAGCCGCCTCACGTTGAAGGTTGATTCAGCGTCATCACGCAGGTGCTGAATGTGTCCGCCAATCAGGCTTCCTGCGCCTTGGCGCTGGCAATCGAAAACGCCTTCGGCAGGCTGGCGCCATTCTTCGCGGCCAGGATCTCGGCCATCACGCTGACCGCGATCTCCGCCGGTGTCTTGCTGCCAATGTAAATGCCGATTGGCCCGTGCAGCCGTTCGAGTGATGTCTGGGTCTCACCAAAATGCTCGATCAGCCGTTCGCGACGCAGCTGACTATTGCGCCGCGAACCGATGGCGCCGATGTAAAACGCCGGGCTGTGCAGGGCTTCGAGCAGTGCCAGATCGTCGAGTCGCGGATCATGGCTCAAGGCGACGATGCAGGTGCGCAGATCGACCGCGAAGTCGCGTACCACGTCATCCGGCATGCCAATGATCCGCTCCACACCGTTCACCGCCCAGGTGTCGATGTATTCCGCACGCGGGTCGCACACCGCGACCTTGAAGCCGTTGAACAGCGCCATGGTCGCCAGATACTCGGCCAGTGCGCCGGCACCGATCATCAGCAGCCGATACCCCGGCCCGAGGGTATTGCGCATCCGTTGGCCGTCGAAACTGAATTGCTCCGGGGTGGCTGTGGCTTGCAGTGTGACGCGACCGTTATCCAGTGCCAGGCAGCGGCGTACCAGTTGCCCGGCATCCAGTTGCTGCAGCAGTTCGTCCAGCACCTGCCACGACGGATTGAACTCGAGAATCAGCTCAAGCGTGCCGCCACAGGGCAAACCGAAACGATGCGCCTCGTCGGCGCTGACGCCGTAGCGCAGCACCTCGGGCGCACTGTCCTTGAGGCCGCTGCCGCCCTGCGCGGTGGTGTAACGATGGATCAGATCGTCCTCGATGCAGCCGCCGGACACGCTACCGACCACGCGCCCGTCATTACGCAAGGCCATCATCGACCCTGTCGGTCGCGGCGAAGAGCCCCATGTGCGCGCGACCGTGGCGAGCAACACTCGCTCGCCGGCGGCGAGCCAGTCCCGCGCGGTGCGCAGAACCAGCAAGTCGATGCTTTCCATCAAACGTTCCTCTAACGCATTTGCAGGATGATCGGGCTGCTGCTCGCCGGATCGGTACGTTCACGCAGCTTGTTGACGGCCTGCGCTTCAATGGCACTGCCCTGATTGCCCCAGGTGCTGCGCATGAAGGTCAGCACTTCGGCGATCTGTTGATCCGACAACTGCTCACGGAAGGCCGGCATGCGATAGGCGTCCGGTACTCCGGCGGCCACCACCCGTTGCGAACCGTTGAGGGTGATGTTGATCGCCGAAGCACTTTCCTTGGCCAGTGCCGACGTGGCGCCGGCCAGCGGCGGCATCCATTCCGACTGGCCCTTGCCGTCCAAACCGTGGCACGAAGCACAGCGCGTGACGTAGGTATGGGCACCGGGCGCGTCCAGACGTTCCGTAGCCGAAACCGCTTGGTACTGCCATGGCTGGCCGTCGCGCTGACGGTCCCCGGGCAATGACTTGAGATAACGGGCAATCGCGGTCAGATCGTCATCGCTCATGAACTGCGTCGAGTTGTTGAACGCCTCGGTCATTGAGCCATAAACCACTGCATGTTTGTTACGCCCGGTCTTGAGGAACTGCACGATCTCCGGTTCGCTCCAGCGACCCAGGCCGGTGTTGTGATCATCACGCAGGCTCGGCGCGTACCAGCCATCGAGCAAGGCGCCGGCGAGGTACGGCGTGGCGGACTCATCCAGAGCCTTCTCGTTGAACGCCAGACCGCGCGGCGTATGGCAACTGCCGCAGTGCCCGGCGCCTTGCACGAGATAGGCGCCGCGATTCCACACGGCATCCTGCGACGGTTTGGCCACGTGAGGTTCGGTATCGGCAAACACACCGTTCCACAACGCAATCGGCCAGCGCAGGTTCAACGGGAAAGGAATCGCACTCGGGATATTCGCCTGCCTGACCGGTGCCACGCCTTTCATGAAAAACGCGTACAGCGCGCGCACATCGTCGTCACTGAGCTTGGCGTAGGACGGGTAGGGCATCGCCGGGTACAGACGACGGCTGTCGGGTGCCACGCCGTGGCGCACCGCACGGTCGAAATCCGCCAGGCTGTAGCGACCGATGCCGGTTTCCGGCTCCGGGGTGATGTTGGTCGCGTGGATCGCGCCCAGTGGTGTGGCCATTTCCAGGCCGCCAGCGAACGGCGCACCGCCCGGCACGCTGTGGCAGGCCACGCAATCGCTGAGTCGGGCGACGTATTCGCCACGCGCGACCAGCGCCGGGTCGATATCAGCCACGGCGGTGTGGTTGTTTTCAAGGCGCGAGACAGGCTCGCGGGTGACGTACCAGGCCAGCAGGCCTGCCGCGACCAGACACGGCACTGCCAGCCAGCCTGCGGTTCTTGCGAATCGGCGGTTATTCATGGACGCTCCGGCGCTGATCAAGTGAAGGTGTGGCGGCTCATGGGCAGGCTGCGCACCCGTTGCCCGGTCAGCGTTGCCACCGCATTGGCGACGGCGGGCGCGACGGCGGGCAGCGGTGGTTCGCCGATACCGCCCATTTTTTCCCCGCTCTCGATCACACGCACGTGGACCCGGGCCATCCGCGCAGGCGGCAGGATCGGATACAAGTCGTAGTTGCGCGCGCGCGGTTTGCCATCAATCCACACGGCTTCCTCCACCAGGGTCTGCGACAGTCCCAGCGCCACCGCGCCATTGACCTGCGCTTCGACAATCGCCGGATTGACGATGCTGCCGGGGTCGATTGCCTGCCAGATGTCGTGCACCTTGACCTGACCGTGCTCGATGGAGACTTCGGCGATCACCGCCGTCTGGGTACCGAACGGCGACGCCATCGCCACGCCTCGGGCACGTTTGCTGCCGTCCGCCGCGGTAAACGGCCCACGCTTCCAGCCACCCGACAGCTCGCCCACCGCTTGCAGCAGCGTGGTCAGTCGCGGGTTGTCGCGCAGCAGATGCAGGCGCAGTTCGAACGGGTCCTTGCCGCCCTTGTCGGCCAGTTCGTCAAGGAACGACTCATAGAAGAAATCGTTGAGCGAATTGCCCACCGAACGCCAGTAACCGAGCATCGCCGGGCCTTTGGCGTAGATCTGCGCGATGCGCTTGTTGGGGATTGCATAGGACTTGCCCGACAAGCCTTCAAGCGCCGTCGGGTCGAGCTTCTCACCCTGTTTGCCGGCCAGCGCCTCGGTCGGTCCTTCGGTGGCGCTGATCGCTTCGATTGCCAGCGGCCAGCCTTCATTGTCCAGCGCGGCGCGGAAATTCACCGCGGCTACAGGACGCAGCACGTCGCGCAGGAACTCTTCCTCGCGGCTCCAGATCAGTTTGACCGGGCGGCCAACCGCCTTGGACAATTCAATCGCCTGAGGGTAGGGACTGGCGGCGTCGTAGAGGAAATGCCGACCGAAGAAGCCGCCCAGCAATGGCGAATGCAAGGTGATGCGCGACGGGTCCAGTCCGGTGCGTTTGGCGATGTCGGCACGGAACATGTCCGGCGCCTGATTCGGCAGCCAGACTTCCAGTGATCCGTCGGGATTGAAGCGGGCCAGCGCTGACGGCGGCTCCAACTGGCCGTGGTTCAGATACTGGTTGTGGTAAGTGGCGTCAATCCGCGTTTTGGCGCTGGCCAGAACTGCAGCCACATCGCCCTCATTTTCATCATCCCTGGCCGGGCCTTTGTCGTCAGCCAGGCGTTTGAGCCAGGCATCACTGGAAAAATCTGCGGGCATCGGCCGTACTTTGCTGTCGGCCGTGGGTTCCTGCCAGTCGACCTGAATCGCTTCCACTGCACGTTTGGCGTGCCACCAGCGCTCGGCGACCACCGCCACGGCCCCCGGCAGGCGATGCACGGAATGCACGCCTTTCATCGCTTTGACCTGCTCTTCGTTGCGCAGGTTGCCCACGGTCATGCCCAAACGCGGGGCGTGCTGAACGGCGGCATGCAGCATGTCGTCGACCTTCAGGTCGATGCTGTACAGCGCCTTGCCGGTGGACTTGTCGTAGGCATCGACGCGCTTCACCGGTTTACCGATCCAGCGGAACTGGCTCGGATCACGCAGTTGCACCGAGGCCGGATCGGGAACCGGCAGATCCATGGCGTGTTCGGCCAGTTCGCCGTAGGCCAGCGAGCGGCCCGACTTGGCGTGCACGACTTTGCCGGGTTCGGTAGTCAGTTCGCTCACCGGCACCCCAAGTTTCTGCGCGCCCGCCTGCAGCAGCATGGCGCGGGCGAGGGCGCCGAGGCGGCGCATCACCGGGTAACTCATGCGCACCGACATGCTGCCGCCGGTGATGCGCATGCCGTTCTCCATCACTACATAGGCTTCGCCGGGCGGCGCGGCTTCTACCAGGAACGTCGCCGGGTCGGCATCCAGTTCTTCACCGACGATCTGCGCCATCGCGGTGAACGTACCTTGTCCGCCTTCCATGAACGGGCACAGCAGGCGCACGCGGTTGTCCGGGCGAATTTCCAGAAACGCCGGCACCTGCGTCCCGCGCTCGGCAGTGGCCGACGCCACTGCCGCTTGCACGCGCGTCGTGCCCAGCGGCAGGCCGAAGCCGAGCACCAGTGCGCCGACGGCGGTGCCGGCCAGAAAGCGTCTGCGCGACACATTGATCGGTTCGTGCAGCGTCAGTGCTGATGCTTCCTGGGACGGATCGATACGCACGTTCATCAGGCATCTCCCTTGCCGGCCAACTCATGCACGGCGGCATGAATGGCGTTGTACGTGCCGCAGCGGCACAGGTTGACCATCGCCGCCTCGATCTGCGCATCACTCGGCTTGGGGTTCTGCTTGAGCAACGCCGTGGCGGCCATCACCTGCCCGGACTGGCAGTACCCGCACTGGGCGACCTGCAGATCAACCCAGGTCGAGACCACCCGTTTGCCCACATCGTCGGCCTCGATCGCCTCAATGGTGGTGACCTCGCGACCGACCACACCGGCCACCGGCGTGACGCACGAGCGCACCACGTTGCCGTCCACCAGCACGGAGCAGGCGCCGCACTGCGCCAATCCACAGCCGTACTTGGTGCCGGTCATGCCCAGGTCATCGCGGATCACCCACAGCAAGGGCGTATCGGCGTCGGCATCGACCTGATAGGTTTTCTGGTTGATTCGTAGTTCCATGGTTCACCCGCTCGATCATCGGTTGGCGTGCATTTTTATAAGCGGTGAAACGCGGCGTGGCGCCTCACCGGTAACGCGTGTTCTTTTGCTCAACTGGCCGTATTGCCCAGTGCTTCTGCGGCGAAGGGGTCGCCACGCAATAGTGCGATGTCCCGACTGGGTGCGGTGCCGTACAGGCGTGCGTATTCGCGGCTGAATTGCGAGGGACTTTCATAGCCGACCGCAAACGCCGCTCGCGAAACGTCCAGACGCTCCATCAACATCAGCCGGCGCGCCTCGTTCAGTCGCAGCCACTTCTGGTACTGCAGCGGGCTCATGCCGGTGAGTTGGCGGAAGTGGTGGTGAAAAGTCGGTGCGCTCATCTGCACTCGCGCCGCCAATTCATCGATGCGCAGCGCCTCGGTGTAGTTGACCTTGAGCCAGTCGATGGCTTTGGCAATGCGATAACCCTGGCCATCGACGGCCGTGATCTGCCGCAGCCGCGCACCTTGATCGGTATGGAGCAACCGATAGTGAATTTCCCGCAGCACCAGCGGCGCCAGCACCGGGATCGCTTCAGGCTCGTCGAGCAATGCCAGCAGGCGTTCGAGCGCGCCTTCCAGCGCGCACGACAGGTTGCCAATGCCAGCGCCCGCGTTCATCGACGGCTGCCGCTTCGCAGGCAAGCCACCTTTGCTGAGGATCTCGGCGAGCATGCCGACATCCAGTCTCAGCACCAGCCCGACACAGGGCTGTTCGGGGCTGGCGAGCATCACTTCGGAATTGGCGGGCAGATCCAGTGAAGTGACCAGAAATCGCGAAGGGTCGTAGCGGTAACCCTCACCGCCGACCCACAAACGCTTTTCCCCACGGCCCACCAGAATCAGGCTCGGCTCGATCATGCACACGGTCGGTGGCGCCGGCTGATCGCGACGAAACAGCGACAGGCCGGGTATCGACGTGGCGAAGTCACCCGGCACGCTCACGCGCGGGTCAATGTTCAACGCCAAAGGTGATGCGTGGCGCAGCGGGGTAGGGATCATGTCGGACAACTCCTGTTGATCGAACTCTAATCCGCTGCACAGGCGTTTCCTATACACCACCCTGCAACCTCAGAGGATCAGGCAAGCATTCAAGAGGAATGCACTAGGGCAGAGGTGAATCGACCGGGAGAATGTGTCAAACCATTACAGGAGAGCCACCATGCAAGTCTTCGCTTATGGCGCCCATGCGGGCGACAAACCGCTTGAACCTCTGCGCATCACCCGTCGCGATCCCGGCCCGGAAGACGTGCAGATCGAAATTGCCTATTGCGGTATCTGCCACTCCGACCTGCACCAGGTGCGGGCCGAATGGGAGGGCACACAATATCCTTGCGTGCCCGGTCACGAGATCGTCGGTCGGGTCACCGCCGTAGGCCAACAGGTCATCGGTTTCGCTCCGGGTGATCTGGTCGGCGTCGGCTGCATTGTCGACAGCTGCAAGCATTGCGAGGAGTGTGCCGAAGGCCTGGAGAACTACTGCGACGGCATGATCGGCACTTACAACTTTCCGACTGCGGACGCGCCCGGCTGGACCCTCGGCGGCTACTCGCAAGCAATCGTCGTGCACCAGCGCTACGCCCTGCGCATTCGCCATCCCGAAGCCCAGCTGGCTGCGGTGGCGCCGCTGCTGTGCGCGGGCATCACCACCTGGTCGCCGCTGCGGCACTGGAACGCCGGCCCGGGCAAAAAAGTCGGCGTGGTCGGCATCGGTGGTCTGGGCCACATGGGCATCAAACTGGCGCACGCGTTGGGGGCGCATGTGGTGGCGTTCACCACGTCGGAATCGAAACGCGAGGCTGCGAAAAGCCTTGGCGCCGATGAGGTGGTGGTTTCAAGCGATGCCCAGCAAATGGCCGCGCACCTGAAAAGCTTCGACCTGATCATCAACACCGTGGCCGCCCCCCACGACCTCGACGCTTTGCTGGTGCTGCTCAAGCGTGACGGCGCGATGACACTGGTGGGCGCTCCGGCGTCACCGCATCCATCGCCGAACGTGTTCAACCTGATCATGAAGCGTCGTACCCTGGCGGGATCGATGATCGGCGGTATTCCAGAGACTCAGGAGATGCTCGATTTCTGTGCTGAACACGGCATCGTCTCGGACATCGAGCTGATCCGTGCCGAGCAGATCAATGAGGCGTACGAGCGCATGCTCAAAGGTGACGTCAAATACCGTTTCGTGATCGACAACGCGACGCTGGCACCGTGAAAACAGTGCGTCCGGGCCAATGCCCGGACGCCTCTCGCGATTGTGAGAGAGTGATGGTGGAGTTGTCAGCTCAACTCCAGCAACGGATTTGCAAATGACACCAAGTGTCATATAGTCTTTCGCGCAACACTCACCCAGCCCCCACCAAGGATTTTCAATGAACGTTCATTTCGTGGTTCACGAAGCATTCGAATCGCCCGGCGCCTATGAAACCTGGGTGCGCGAACGTGGCCATGAAGCGAGTTATTCGCGCGTGCATGCGTTTGAGGCCTTGCCCGCGAGCGTCGAGAACATCGACCTGCTGGTGGTGTTGGGCGGCCCGCAATCGCCGGCGACGAGCAAAGAGGAATGCCCGCATTTCGATGCGGCTGCCGAGTGCGACCTGATCGTTAGAGCGATCAACGCGAACAAGGCAGTGGTAGGCGTTTGCCTGGGGGCGCAATTGCTCGGCGAAGCGCTGGGTGCTGCGCATGGTCACAGCCCGGAAAAGGAAATCGGCAATTTTCCGATCACCTTGACCGAGGCGGGCAAGAACAACGCCAAGGTGGCGCACTTCGGCGATGCGCTCGACGTCGGTCATTGGCACAACGATATGCCGGGGCTGACGGCGCAGGCGAAGGTCCTCGCCGTCAGTGAGGGCTGTCCGCGCCAGATTGTCGAGTACGGCGATCTGGTCTACGGCTTCCAGTGCCACATGGAGTTCACGGCGGAGGTCGTGGAGCGTTTGATTGCCGCGTCCCCTGACGAGCTGGCGGCGGCGCTGGATTGTCGTTTCGTTCAGCAGCCGGCGGCGCTTCGCACCAACGCTTATGAGCAGATGAACCTTAAGCTGTTCGAGTTCCTCGACAAGCTGGTGGCGCAGTATCAACAGCAACGCAAGGGCTAGGAATAGCGGGCCAAACGCTCACGCCAGTTGCCACCGTGCGAACGCATGCACGCTTGCTCTGAGTCGAAACACACGTTGCGCTCTGATGCGGGCAGGTCGATATCGGCCTCCCTCAGCGCGGTGGCCGTCAGTTCGAAGATCCGTGCTTTGGCTTGTGTGAGGGCGAGATGTTTGTCGGCCTCAGTATCGAATACCCAGATCACTTTCAGGGTCGCCGCCAATGCGTTCAGGTCAGCGGTGTGGGTCAGCCAGGTGAAGCCCTGGATTTCAGCTTTTGCGGCTTCACATGCGTCGGTGAGCGTGGCAATCAAGCGCCGCTCGATCCGCGCCAGTTCTCGTTTTCCAGCAGGCATTGCAGATCCTTATACGACAGTGGTGGTGTGGTCTCACTGTAATTGCTGAGGTTCACAAATCCTCATGTCCAACCCGAATTTTCTGTGGGAGCGAGCTTGCTCGCGAAAGCGGTAGGTCTGTTATGTCAGTGTTGACTGACNGACCTGGCGCCTTCGCGAGCAAGCTCGCTCCCACAAAGGTTGCTATGAACCGGGATGCCCCTGTCCAGTACAAATCTTTGTGGGAATGTGGCGTCAGTCCAGATCGCTGGCCTGATGCCGTTCAGCAACCTGGCTCGCCTCGTCACCCCAGGTGCGATTGACGCGCTGGCCACGCTTCACCGCAGGGCGTTGGGCGATGTCTTCGGCCCAGCGCTGCACGTGTTTGTAGTCCTGAGCCGATAGAAATTCGGCGGCCGAATACACGTTGTTGCGCACCAGTTGGCCGTACCACGGCCAGACCGCGATGTCGGCGATGGTGTAGCTGTCGCCGGCCAGATAGCGGCTTTCCTTGAGGCGTCGGTCGAGCACATCGAGTTGACGCTTGGCTTCCATTGTGAAGCGGTTGATCGGGTATTCGAGCTTCTCCGGCGCGTACGCATAGAAGTGCCCAAAGCCGCCGCCCAGATAAGGCGCAGAGCCCATCTGCCAGAACAACCAGTTCAGGGTTTCCGTGCGGCCAGCCGGGTCTTTGGGCAGGAAGGCGCCGAACTTTTCCGCCAGATACAGCAGGATCGAACCGGACTCGAACACCCGAATCGGCGGCTGTGCGCTGCGGTCGAGCAGCGCCGGAATTTTCGAGTTCGGATTGATCTCGACAAAACCGCTGGAGAACTGATCGCCCTCGTTGATGCGGATCAGCCAGGCGTCATATTCGGCCCCGGAATGCCCCAACGCCAACAGCTCCTCCAGAAGGATGGTCACCTTCACGCCATTGGGGGTCGCCAGGGAGTACAGCTGCAGCGGATGTTTGCCGACAGGCAATGTCTTGTCATGCGTCGGCCCGGCAATCGGGCGATTGATGCTGGCGAAATGGCCGCCGGACGGCGCTTCGTGTTTCCAGACCTTGGGCGGAGCGTAGGGCGCTTTACTCATGAAATGGGCCTCATGGTGAACTTGCCGAGAATGACCTGACGGATATCAGACACGACAGCATAAACGCTCTAGCTCAAGACTGCGCAACCCCCGGAATGATCAAACACGCCGCCAGCCCCATCAGCGCAATCCCGATGACCTTGTCGAGGAGCCGCTGTTTTTCCAGCAGGCGACGGCGTAACCGTTCAGTGGAGAAAAACAGCGCAACCAGACTGAACCACAGCCAATGAATGACCGACATGAACAAGCCATAGGCGAAGTTCACCGTCAGTGAACTGCCTGGCTCCACCACCTGGCTGTAGGCCGCCACAACGAACAACATGGTTTTCGGATTCAGTGCATTGGTCAGAAAACCTGAGCAGAACACCTTCCAGGCACGGGGTGCCGAAGCGCTCCCATCGGTAAATGTCAGCACGGATTGATTGGTAAAGGACTTGATGCCCAGATAGACCAGGTATCCGGCGCCCAGCAGTTTCATCATCCAGAACAGCAGCGGCGATTGGGTGATGATCAGCGCCACCCCGAACACCGTGTAGAACACGTGAACCTGCACGCCACAGCCGATGCCCAGCGCAGCCAGCAAACCACTGCGCCGCCCGTAGGCATAACTGTTGCGAGTGACCATGGCAAAGTCCGGGCCCGGGCTGATCACCGCCAGAAGGGTGATGGCGATTACCAGAAACAATTCATTCATGCCTACGCTCCATCGCGTCATTTGCGCTACTTGATTTCACAGATGCACTGTCCGCAGTCATTCTTGCAAAAGTTTGGAAGGATGCAGCAGGCTCCGAGTGGCGCCATGATGAGAAATTGTCACTGGCAAAAAAAACGATTTATAGTCGCGAAAATCTGTGAGAAATCATCGTCTATATGAACCTGCCTCCGCTGGCTGCCTTTCGCTTCTTCAACACCGCTGTCCAGACCCAGAGTTTCGTCAAGGCTGCCGAGCTGCTGCACGTCACCCACGGCGCGGTCAGCCGCCAGGTGCGTTTGCTGGAGGAGGCGATCGGGGTCGAGTTGTTCGAACGGCGTAACCGCGCGATCTTTCTCAATCACGCGGGACGTTTGCTGTTCAATGTCACCGCGCCGATGTTCGAACAGTTGCAGAGCACGGTTTATCGCCTGCAACGCGAAGTCCACGATGACGTGCTGGTGGTTTCCTGCGAGCCGACCATCGCCATGAAATGGCTGATCCCGCGTCTGCCCGACTTCCACAGCGCGCATCCACAGTTGCAAGTGCAATTGCTGACGGCCGGCGGGCCGATCGACTTCGCTCGTTCAGGCGTGGATCTGGCGATCCGCCGTGACGATTTCCATTGGGACGAAACCGTGCACGGCGTGACCCTTTGTGAAGAGTGGATCGGCCCGGTCTGCGTGCCGTCCAGTCGACCTGACGGTGATCATTTGCATGGCGCCTGCCTGCTGCACAGCAAGACGCGCCCGCAGGCGTGGGACAACTGGATGCGACAGACCCGGATCAGCGCGGCAGGGGGCAGTCTGGTCGATTACGAGCATTTCTACCTGTGCATTCAGGCCGCGCTGGCCGGGCTGGGCGTCGGTATGACGTCGTTTCTCATGGTGCAGGACGAACTCAAGTCCGGCCAGTTGATCGCGCCGTTCGGCTTTGTGCGGGACGGTTCGAGCTATTGCCTGCTGTCACCGCGACCCTTCGAACAGAGCGCCAATGTCATGCTTTTTCGCGAGTGGATTGCCCAGCAGATGAGTGCGTGTAGCCGGCAGTTCGGAGACGGAATTACGGTTAGCTCCTCCGAGCCTGTTTAACTCTGCAATCTGTCGCCGCTGTTTACCATCAGTGCTGGGAAAAGTAGGCCTGTGATCAACGGTTCAACGCTCGCGATGTGGCCAGTGATCTTGAATTTCATACCATGACGCTTTGGATGTCACCTCGACATGCTGCTGTTTACCGGGGGTGAAAGCGGTATCCAGTGTTCCCAGTGCTATTGAGATCCACTCCGAGAACTCGCCTTGAATGCGTGACCAGAACAACGAAGCGCCGCAGTGAGAGCAGAATTGGCGCAACACTGCTTCAGAGGAGGGATAAGACTTGATGTCTTCGGTGCCCTCCAACAATTCAAGGTCTTTACGCAGCACGCTGCCATAGCTGGCAAATGCGGCTCCATGGCTTTTGCGACACTGCGTGCAGTGGCAGTGAGAAACCGCTTTTGGATTTGAGTTGATCTGGTATCTGACGGCACCGCAAAGGCAACTGCCTCGCAAGGTTCGGGAAGAGGCTTTTAGCGACTCCGGATCGAATGATGTGTTGGCAATCCTGCTGGCGTCAGATTCCAACTGCCATTGGTCGCAGCTGTTGGAAATCTGGCGTACAACCCACTGCTGCGGGCCAGTCCAGGAAAGCTCTAGGTACGGGCCCGCAAGCTCTGCGTTGGCGATCAGTAACTCCGCCTCATCCGCGGGGCCGGGGCACATGCCTCCGACAGCGAAAGGTACACGCGCAAGCATCAGTTCGTTGAGCAAGCGCACCAGCTCGGCATGTGAGGTGAAGGGCATTGTGCGTTCTCCGGCAGCAGAGCCGGCGAAGACCAGATCGCCCGTAGTCGAGTCGGACGAGTTGATCGACGCCAGATGTACCGGTGGCTGCCCTGAGCCTTTTGCATAACGTGGTGTGTTCACTGCAAATCCTTTTCAGCGGGTGTGCGAGACGATGTGGCCAAAAGCATTTTCCAGCGCCCAGCGTCTATTCAAGTGCTCAGTCAAATAATCCATGAAGGCTCTGACCTTCGGCGTCATCGCTGCTCGTTCCTGCACGCACGCATAGATGTCCATCGGTTCGACATACCCGTGGGTTTCACCCGGAAGATCTTCAAACAGTTGCACCAGTTGACCGCTCTCGAGATAGGGCGCAGCGACGAATTCGGCCAGGCGCGTGACACCTGCGCCGTTGACTGCCATTTGCGCCAGGGCGTCGATGTCGTCGCTGATGGCGGTGGCGTTGATCGGGGCGTCGTAGTGCTGGTCGTCGCGGATGAAACCCCAGCGCAGAAAACGCCCATCTAACGGGTAACGGAACGCCAGGCAGGCGTGGTGTTGCAGGTCTTGCGGTGATTGCGGCACGCCGGCGCGTGCAAGGTAGGCGGGTGCGGCGCAGAAGATGAAAGGCAGGGAAACGACTCGGCGTGCGACGATGCCGTCTTCCAGTTGTGGTTTGATCCGCAGGCTCAGGTCGATTCCGTTCTGGATGTGGTTGATTTTGCCGTTGCTGGTCGACAGCTCGACCAGCAGGCGCGGATGCAGTGCGGCGAAACTGGCGAGTAACGGCGCCAATACGTGGCGACCGAAGGCGCTGGTGGAGGCAATGCTCAACCGGCCTTGCAGTTCGCCTTCGTCGCCGATGATCGCGCTTTGCGCCGACTCCAGATCCGCCGCGATGCGTTTGACTTTCTCGTAATACAGCGCGCCATTTTCAGTGAGGGCCATGCGGCGGGTGGTGCGCTGCAGCAGGCGCATGCCGAGGTGTGTTTCCAGGCGATTGAGGGTCTGGCTGACCGCTGCCGCACTGACGCCCAGAGCCTTGGCGGCGCCGACGATCGAGCCGGCCTCAACCACTTTGATAAAACTGGCAATCGCCGCCAACAGATTCATCCATGTCCCGCCGTGTGGGTTTGATTCGTAAGTTGTGCTTTATAAAGTACCTGTGGCAGGCCGTCTAGTTGAGGGCTGGGGGCTTTGCTAAGGTACCGGCTCCCTGTCAATGGATGGAAAAGCCATATGAATCAAAGAACCACTACCGATGCCCTGTATTCGCCGCGTCGCAAGTTGTCGTCACGAGCGACGCCCTACGTGTTTGCGTTGTACATGGCGACGATCATGGCGTTCCTGATGTCGCTGGTGATCACCGCCGCCAACTCCGGGATTGATAACGACTACCTGAGTAATGCGCTGCACGCCTACAAGCTGGCGATGCCGGTGGCGTTTTTGTGCATCCTCGTGGTGCGGCCGATCGTGATCAAACTGGTGGCGATGACGGTGCATCCGCATCGTTGATGATCCCCGTGCAGGAGCTGCCGAAGGCTGCGATCTTTTGATGTTGTTTTTGCAGATCAGAAGATCGCAGCCTTCGGCAGCTCCTACAGGGAGCGGTTCGGCAATGCCGTCGGGCAAAAACAATCGAAACTTCGCGCGCTCCCAAACTGTCCAGACCCATGTACCGCCCGGCGGATGTCTCGCCGGGCAGGCTTCATGCATCGGTGACAGGCGAGGAACGAAATGACGACGACAGTGGGCGATTTTCTGGTTGAGCGGCTCAGCCAATGGGGCGTCACGCGGATTTTTGGTTATCCGGGAGACGGCATCAATGGCGTGTTCGGCGCGCTCGCCCGAGCCAATGGCAAGATCGAATTCGTTCAGGCCCGACACGAAGAAATGGCCGCGTTCATGGCGTCGGCCCACGCCAAATTCACGGGCGAGTTGGGTGTGTGCATCGCCACGTCGGGGCCCGGCGCTTCGCACTTGATCACTGGGTTGTACGACGCGCGCATGGATCACCAACCGGTGCTGGCGATTGTCGGCCAGCAGGCGCGGACGGCGCTCGGCAGTCATTACCAGCAGGAGCTGGACCTGGTGTCGATGTTCAAGGATGTTGCCGGGGCGTTTGTGCAGCAGGCGTCGGCGCCGTCGCAGGTGCGTCATCTGCTCGATCGTGCCGTGCGCACGGCGGTTGGCGAGCGGCGGGTGACGGCGATCATTCTGCCCAATGATTTGCAGGATCTTGCGTACGAGCCACCGGCGCGGGCACACGGCACTGCGCATTCCGGCGTCGGATACACCAAGCCGAAAGTGCTGCCCTACGAGGCGGATCTGCAGCGCGCTGCCGACGTTTTGAACAGCGGTGAAAAAGTCGCGATTCTGGTCGGCGCTGGCGCGTTGCAAGCGACGGATGAAGTGATCGCCATCGCGGAAAAACTCGGTGCTGGCGTGGCCAAGGCGTTACTTGGCAAGGCCGCGCTGCCGGACGATTTGCCGTGGGTCACCGGCAGTATCGGCCTGCTGGGCACCGAGCCGAGCTACAAGATGATGAGCGAGTGCGACACCTTGTTGATGATTGGTTCGGGTTTTCCCTATGCCGAATTTCTGCCCAAGGAAGGTCAGGCGCGTGGCGTGCAGATTGACTTGCAACCAGACATGCTCAGCCTGCGTTATCCAATGGAGGTCAATCTGGTCGGTGACTCCGCCGAAACCCTCGCTGCGCTGCTGCCGTTGCTCGAACAGAAGACCTCGCACAAGTGGCGCAAAAAGATCGAGGGCTGGCGCGGCAGTTGGGAGAAAACCCTGGAAAAGCGTGCGATGGCCAAAGCCGATCCGATCAATCCGCAGCGGGTGGTGTATGAGCTGTCACCGCGCCTGCCGGAGCAGGCGATCATCACCAGCGACTCGGGTTCCTGCGCCAACTGGTACGCGCGTGATCTGAAGATTCGCCGCGGCATGCAATGTTCGCTGTCCGGTGGCCTGGCCTCGATGGGCGCTGCCGTGCCGTATGCGATCGCCGCCAAGTTCGCCCACCCCGAGCGCGCGGTGATTGCGCTGGTGGGTGACGGTGCGATGCAGATGAACAACATGGCCGAGCTGATCACCGTCGCCAAATACTGGCGCCAATGGAGCAGCCCGAAATGGATCTGCGCGGTGTTCAACAACGAGGATCTGAATCAGGTCACCTGGGAGCAGCGGGTGATGGAGGGCGATCCTAAGTTCGAAGCCTCGCAGAGCATTCCCGATGTGCCGTATCACCTGTTCGCCATTTCCATCGGCCTGAAAGGGATTTTCGTCGACCGCGACGAGGACGTCGCCGCTGCCTGGGAGCAGGCGCTGGCCTCGGACGTGCCGGTGCTGATCGAGTTCAAGACCGACCCCAACGTGCCGCCGTTGCCGCCACACATCAAGCTCGAACAGGCGAAGAAATTTGCCACGACCTTGCTCAAGGGCGACCCGGACGAGGCGGGGGTGATCGTGCAGGCCGCCAAGCAGGTGCTGGCCAGCGTCCTGCCCGGAAAAAAATAACCACGACAGGCGCTTCCCGCCCCCCGCGTCGGTGAGCACCGCCGAAACCTGTGGGAGCGGGCTTGCCCGCGAAAGCGTTGTGTCAGGCACAGCGATTGTGGAGGTGCCGACGCCTTCGCTGGCAAGCCAGCTCCCACAGGTATTTCGTTGTGCCTGAAATCTGTGAACGAGACCGTGGAGATTTTCATGCGTGAAGCGGCGAAGGTACTTTTCTGATGTTCATCGGTTGCGCGGGCTGGAGTCTGGGGCGTGAGTATTGGCCGCAGTTTCCGGCCGAGGGCACGCATCTGCAGCGCTATGCGGCGCTGTTCGACTGCGTGGAAATCAACAGCTCGTTTTATCGGCCGCATCGGCGTCAGACCTATGCGCGCTGGGCGGATTCGGTACCGCCGGGCTTTCGTTTTTCGGTGAAGGTGCCAAAGCAGATCACTCATGAGTTGCGTCTGCAAAACTGTGATCAAGCGCTGGACGAGTTTCTCGGGCAGTGCGAGGGCTTGGCCGATCGGCTGGGGTGTTTGCTGGTGCAACTGCCACCGTCGCTGGCCTTTGAGCCGGCAAGTGCAGAGGCGTTTTTCGTGGCATTGCGTCAACGCTTCGCCGGTGCCGTGGTGCTTGAGCCACGGCATGAGTCATGGGTGGCGGCGGCGCCGATGCTGCAGGCGTATCGGATTGCCCAGGCCATGGTCGATCCGTCGCGGATCAGTACCGATGGTTCGGCGCAGGGCTGGACAGGGGTGCGTTATTGGCGACTGCACGGGTCGCCACGGATTTATCACAGTGCTTATGAGATGCCTTATCTGCAGCAACTTGCGCAGGACATGAAGCTTTGCGCTGCTGATGGGGCCAGCGTCTGGTGCATCTTCGACAACACCGCCAGTGGCGCCGCGTTGGGCAACGCGATGACACTGGCGGCGCTGAGCCGGGCCTGAATCAGGCTGCCAAGTGCTCATACAGAATGGTCGCGCCGACGATCATCAGCACCACGCCACCAACCATTTCCGCACGCTTGCCGACGACCGCACCGAGCACCCGGCCGAGCATCACGCCAATGGTCACCATGGTCATGGTTGCCACGCCGATGGCCGCTGCAGCCACCCAGATATTCACGTCGACAAACGCCAGGCCGACGCCGACCGCGAGCGCGTCAATGCTGGTGGCAAACGCGGTGACCGCCAGAATCAGGAACGAGTGCTGACCGGGTTTTTCTTGTTCCTCGTCTTCGTGCTTCAGGCCGTTATAGATCATGTGCAGACCGAGGATCAACAGCAGGGTGAAGGCGATCCAGTGGTCCCATTCGGCGACCCAGCGGGTGGCAGCCTGGCCGATCAGCCAGCCGATGATCGGGGTGATGGCTTCGATCACGCCGAAGATCAGGCCGGTGCGCAGCGCTTCGCTCAGACGTGGTTTGTGCAGGCTGGAGCCTTTGCCGATGGCTGCGGCGAACGCATCCGTGGACATGGCCAAAGCAAGGAATATGAGGGAAACAGGATTCACGGGGGCACACTTCCAGTCGGGCTATGAGTCAACGACACAACCACACGCCCGACTTCAGGCATGGATGTGTCGTCGGTCTCACCAACCAAAAGGTGTTCGTACCACGGCAGGTTGCCGAGAATGTTGATACGAACGCTTCCGAGGGACTCGGAAACAGGCTACTCCCCAACGAGGCTGCGGATCTTATTTGGGCAAACATGAAAATTTTGTCAAAAGCATCGAGGCGATCGATAAACGCAAGGCTCTGTGGCGAGGGAGCTTGCTCCCGCCGGGTCGCGAAGCGGCCCTTCTTTTGTCGAACAGCAGAAGGCCTGCTGCGCAGTCCAGCGGGACGGTGCGACGATTCGACAAGCTCCCTCGCCACAGATATCTTCACACAGAGTTACGCTCGAACCTGTCAGCTCAGCGCTCCTCATTGATCCGCAACTGCGCGCACAACCCGCCCTGCGGCCGGTTGTACAGCTGCAACGTGCTGCCGATCTTGCTGACGATCATCTGCACGATCGCCAGCCCCAGCCCGGCGCCGTTGCCGTGGCCGTGGCTGTAGAAACGCTCGAACAGCCGCGCGTATTCCTGCTCGTTGATACCGGGGCCGGCGTCCTCGACGCTGATGTACACCGCGCCGCCCGCCTGCGGTTGCACCTGGACTCGCACCTCGCTGCCCGGCGGGGCGAAATTCAGGGCGTTGGTCACCAGGTTCTGCAAGGCGATGGCGAGGGCTACCGGGTCGGTGTCGACCGGGCAGTGGTGGTCGCTGTCGAGGATCAGTTCGACGTCCTTCTCCATGGCCAGCGGTGCCAGTTCGGCAAGCTCTTCGCGCACCAGTTCGGTCAGTTCCACAGTGCGGGTGTCGGGATTGGCCAGGTGCGGTTCGATGCGCGCCATGGTCAGCAATTGACTGGCGATGCGCGTCGCCCGATCCACTGCGCTGACCAGATATTCCAGTGCCTCTTCGCGTTGTTGCGGCGTGGCGGCCAGTTGCGCGTTTTGCGCGTGGATCCGCAGAATCGCCAGCGGCGTGCGCAGCTCGTGGGCAGCGTCGGCGATGAAGCGTCGCTCCCGCGCCAGCAGATTGTCGATCTGCTGCAACAGGCGATTGAGCGCGGTCTGCATCGGCTCCAGATCATGCGGCAGGGGGCTGAGGTGCAGCGGTTTCAGGGTTTCGGTATCTCGTCCGCGAATGCTCTGCGCCATCGCCCGCAGCGGTTGCAGGCCCCAGCCGATGGTCAGCCAGATCAGCGCGGCCAGCAGCGGTACGCCGATCAGGCTCGGCCATAACGTGTGGCCGACGATGCGCTCGATCAGGTCCTGACGGATGTCGTCGCGCTCGCCGACCCAGATCAGCAATCCTTGCTGCGAATCCTTGAGCAGAAACGCGCACCAGTCGCGGCCATTCTCCATCAGGTCATGCGAGCCGAGGGTGGTGGGCGGCGCTGCAAGCTCCGGCGCTTCGGCCGAGCGCACCAGCAATTGCCCGTCGCTGCGCCAGACCTGAAAAGTCAAACGGGTTTCGTAAGGGTGCGCAGCCTCGCCGTCGCCGACCCGGCTCATGGCGTCATCGAAGGCCTGATAGAGCCGGCTCCAGTCGTTGTCGCCGGGTGCGCGCTGGGCCAGCACGCCTTGCAGCAGGCGCGCGCTTTGTGCCAGCTGGGCATCGTAGACTTCTTCGATTTCATGGTGACTGTCGCGCAGCACCAGCCAACTGATCAGCAGGTCGCCGATCAATACCAGAATCAGTACCGGCACCAGAATCCGCGCACGGATGGAAATCATGGCTTTAGCTCCAGCACATAGCCGACGCCGCGCACAGTGCGGATCAATTCGCTCGAGAGTTTTTTGCGCAGGTTGTGGATCAGCACTTCGAGGGTGTTGCTTTCGACCCGGTCCTGCCAGCCGTACAGCGCTCGCGACAGGCGTTCGCGGGTGACGACCTTGCCCGGGCGAGCCATCAGTTGATGCAGCAGTTGATATTCCATCGGCGTCACCACCACGTCAGTGCCGCGCCAGCTGACCTGCTGCGTGACCGGATCGAGACACACGCCCGCATGCTCAAGCACCGGTTGCGCACGGCCCTGACTGCGGCGCAGCAGGGCGCGAATGCGCGCCTTCAATTCATCGACGTCGAAGGGTTTGATCAGGTAGTCGTCGGCGCCGGCATCCAGCCCGGCAATGCGCTCGGCGGTGCCGTCGCGGGCGGTGAGGATCAGCACCGGCAAGTCCTGTTGTTCGCCACGCAAGCGTTGCAACAGCGCCAGACCGTCGAGCCGTGGCAGGCCGAGGTCGAGCAGCAGCAAGTCGAAGCTTTCACTGCGCAGGGCGTGCAGGGCGCTGGCCCCGTCCTGCAACCAGTCGAGGGTGTAGCCTTCGCTGCCGAGGGCAACGCGAATACCTTGACCGAGGGCGCGATCATCTTCGACCAGCAATAGGCGCATAACGGATTCTCTTGAGGAAACATGGCGGTTGACCGGCGGCATCATGCCGCTGTGCAGCCGGCTGTGGCAGCTGACCCGACGGGAAAGATGTAACGACTCGTTGCCAACTAAGCTTCGACTAAGGTTGCTTTTGCACAGTGAGGCCTTCCTCATCGAGCGAGAGTGTTTCCATGCGCAAACTTCTGCTGTTGTCCCTCATCGTTGCCAGCCCATTGGCCGTCGCCGGCCCGCAATGCACCACCGCCGAACGCTCGCAATGGCAAGACCAGAAAGCCTTTCAGGAGCAGCTCAAGGCTCAGGGCTACGAGATCAGCAAATTCAAGGTTACCGACGGCAACTGCTACGAGATCTACGGCTTCGACAAGGACAAGCGCAAGGTCGAGATCTACCACGACCCGGTCAGCGGCAAAGCGGTGAAAACCGAGATCAAGGGTTGATGCCGAGCGCGTCCGTGCGCCTGTGGGACCCCGTGGTGCGGCTGTTTCATCTGTCCATCGCGGGCGTCTTCGTCGCCAACTACTTCTTCAATGAAGCCGGTGACGTCTGGCATGTCTGGCTCGGCTATTACGCCATGGGCTGGCTGCTGGTGCGGCTGGTTTGGGGCTTCGTCGGACCGCGCAGTGCGCGCTGGGCGGATTTCTGGCCGACGCCGACGCGGCTGATCGCCCATGCGCGATCCCTGATTCGCGGACGTCCCGAGCATCGCCTCGGGCATTCGCCGATGGGCGCGCTGGTGATGCTGTCGATGTTGCTGGCGATGTTCACCGCCGGTGTGAGCGGCTGGGCCATGGAAGAGATCGACGCCCTGTGGGGTGCCGACTGGCCGTTGCAGGTACACGAATTCGCTACCGACACCTTGCTGGTGCTGGTCTGCCTGCACATCGCCGCCGCGCTGTTCGAAAGTTTTCTGCTGCGCGACAACTTGCCGTTGTCGATGCTCACCGGACGCCGACGGCGCTTGCCGGACGATCCGCCGCGCTGACAGGGATGTTTTGTCGATTGCCCTCCATCCTGTTTTTGCCGTGAGTCCACTATGCGTGCGCTTCCCGATCGCTTGAAACTTATCCTCGGCGGACTGGCCGTGAGCCTGATTTTCTGGGGTGCCTGGCGCAGCCATCCGGCCCATGTGCTGGCGCCGTTTGCCGTAACGGCGCCGCCGGTCGATGCCTCGCTGCAGGCACCTGAGCCGCTGTACAGCAGTCGCTTCGTCTCCTCGCAATTGAATGATTTCGTGCACTCGTCGTCGGTGACCGCACTGCCGGGCGGCGACCTGATGGCGGTGTGGTTCGCCGGTTCCCGCGAGGGCGCTGCCGATGTACAGATCCGTACCGCCCGTTACGACGCCAACACCGCGGAGTGGGGCGCCGAGCAGGTGTTGGCCACCCGCGAATCGACCCGCGACGGCACCCGCCGCTACATCCGCAAACTGGGCAATCCGGTGATCGCCCTCGCGCCGGATCAACGGTTGTGGATGTTTTATGTCTCGGTATCCGTGGGCGGCTGGGCCACCAGTGCGATCAACGTGATGGTCTCGGATGATTTCGGGCGCAACTGGTCGGCGCCGCGACAGCTGATCACTTCACCGTTCTTCAACATCAGTACGCTGGTGCGCGCTGCGCCGGTATTCCATGCCGACGGTTCGATCGGCCTGCCGGTATATCACGAGTTCATGGGTAAATTCGCCGAGTACCTGTACCTGAGCGCAGACGGCGCGGTGATCGACAAATTCCGTATCAGCCGTGGCAAGCATTCGTTGCAGCCAACCATTGTGCCGCTGGACGGACAACGTGCTGTGGCCATGCTGCGTTATGCCGGCGACACGCATCATCGAGTGCTGGCCAGCCGCACCGAGGACGCCGGGCAGACCTGGAGCGAGCCGTATCCGCTGGAGCCGGCCAACCCCAATTCGTCGCTGGCGGCCGTGGGTACCGACGACAACGGTTTGCTGGTGGCGCTCAATGATCTGCAGGACGGACGCTTCAAACTCAGCCTCTACGGCACCGATGCCAACCTGAGCAACTGGCGCAATGTGATCGAACTCGATCAGTCGCCCGATCCGCTTGGCCAGCCGTTCGCCCCCGAAGCCTACAAAGCAATCATCGGCGAAGGCTTTCGTGCTTCCAGCGGGGCGCATCGTCTGCCGCTGGAAGCGCGCTTTCTGAGCAATCTGGACTACCGGGTGTGCAAGCCGCAGGGCTGTGATTTCGAGTACGAGTATCCGTACTTCAGTCGCGGCAGCGATGGGCTCTATCACCTGGTGTATTCGTGGAATAACACCTTCATCAAACATGTCAGCTTCAATGAAGCGTGGCTCGAGGAGCGCCTGTGATGCTGTTGCTCTGGCAAGCCCATTTGACGTTCGTCCTGCTCGCTTTTGTCTTGCTCGGCTCGCTGCACTTTACGCAACGCTGGCGTCCGTGGCTGTTGCCACTGCTGGCGCTGGTCAGCTTTGTGCCAGTCAACGATCTGCCGTTAGCGGCGTACGTGCGCAGTGTCACCGATGATCTGGCGATTACCACGCTGGTGTTGCTCGGCTGGGCCAGTCTGGTTCGGCTGGGTGTGGTCGAGCGGCAGACATTGTCGGCACGGGTGCAGGTGCTGGTGCTGTTTACCGTGCTGGCCGCGCTGTTGTACCCGGCGACGATGGGCCTGACGTATTTCGATCCGTACCGCTGGGGCTTCAATCCACGGCCGATGATCGTCTGTATCGGTGTGCTGGCACTGGCGCTGTTGTGGCTGCGCAACACGCTGGCCGTGTCGATGCTCGCGATGGGCACGCTGGCGTTCGCCTTGCGTCTCAAGGCTTCGGAAAACTATTGGGACTACCTGATCGATCCGCTGCTGCTGGGTTACTGCCTGGTCACCGCTGCGGCGCTGTGCATCCGCGAGGTCTGGCGTCTGCTGCGAGCCGCAACGGCAAGCACGACATCTTCTATTTGAACCAACGACACTGAGGTCAATGATGGGCTGGTTGCAATCGCGACGCCTGCGCTACGGCGTGGGTGCGGCAGGTTTGGCGTTCTTGTTGTTTGCCGTACTCAGGCTGGTATTTGTGCTGGGGTTTTCCGGGATCGCGCCCAGCGAGTTCATCGATAACCCGGCACTGCGCGAAACCCTCGGTATCGGCTTGCGTTTCGACTTGCGCCTCGCCGTGCTGCTGATCCTGCCATTGGCGCTGCTGGCCTGGGTGCCGCACTGGAACCTCACGCGTCTGCCGTGGTTACGCTGGGTCGCACGGGTTTACTGGCTGCTGGCGCTCGGCGTGATCGGCCTGTTGTACATCATCGATTTCGGCCATTACGCCTATCTTGGCGTGCGGATCAACGCCACGGTGCTGCGTTATCTGGAAGACGCGCAGATCTCGCAACAGATGGTCTGGGAAACTTATCCGGTGCTGTGGATCGCGCTCGGCTGGCTGGCGGTGCTGGGCGTCTGCTTCTATGGACTTTTGAAGCTGGAACGGCTGACACTGGCCCGCGAACCCAAGGTTATCCAGCGTCCATCGCTGGCATTCGGCACCGGGCTAAGCGTGGTCGTGGTGCTGCTGGCGCTGCTCGGTCGGGTCGACAATCTCAACCTGGAAAACCCGGTGCCGCTGCGCTGGAGTGATGCCTTCTTTTCCGGTAACGCGCAGATCGCCGCGGTCGGTCTGAACCCGGTGCTGTTCCTCTACGACACGCTGAAAACCGGGCAGGCGCAATTCGATGAGGCGCAGGTGCGCGAGCACTATCCAGTGATTGCCCGCTATCTGGGCGTGGATCAACCGGACCCGCAATCGCTCAACTTCGAGCGGCAGCAAGCCGTGCAGCCGTATCGGCTGCCGGGCACGCCAAACGTGATGTTCGTCATGCTCGAATCGCTGGGCACCAGCGCTGTCGGCGCCTACGGCAATCCGTTGAACCCGACGCCAAACCTCGATCAATTGGCGGCCCAAAGCTGGTTCTTCAAACACTTTTATGTGCCAGTCACCGGCACTGCGAAAACCGTGTGGGCGAGCATCACCGGTGTTCCCGACGTGACTCGCCGCGAGACCGCAACGCGCCATCCGCTGATCACCCGCCAGCACACGCTGATCAACGCGTTCACCGATTACCAGAAGCTCTACATGATCGGCGGTAACGCCGGCTGGGCCAATATCAATGCGCTGATCCAACAGAGCATCGACGGCGTGCGCCTGTATCAGGAAAGTGACTGGCGTTCGCCGCTGGTGGACGTGTGGGGCATTTCCGATCTGGATCTGTTCAAGGAGAGCGACCGCATCCTGCGCGACTTGCCGAAGGACCGACCGTTCTTCGCTTACGTGCAAACCTCGGGCAACCATCGGCCGTTCACCATTCCCAAGGACAACGACGGCTTCCAGGTCAGCAACCTGTCGCTGGAACAGGTGCAGGCCGCTGGGTCACGTAGCGTCGAGCAATACAACGCGGTGCGCCTGCTGGATTTCAATATCGGCAAGTTGATGGAGCTGGCCAAGGCCGGCGGCTATTACGACAACACGATTTTTGTGTTCTTCGGCGACCACAACACCCGCATCAGCCAGATCCCGCACATGCCGCCGGCGTTCGAGCAACTGGGGCTGGAAAGCAATCATGTGCCGATGCTGATTCATGCGCCGGGGCTGCTGGCGCCAAAGGTCATCGAGGAAGCCGTGGGGCTGACGGATCTGCTGCCGACGGTGGCGGGGATGGCTGGCGTGCCGTTCAGCAATGGTGCGATGGGCCGCGATGTCCAGCAACCGGCGCCGGAAGGTGAGCGCGTAGTGCCGCTGGTGCTGCGCGAGGGCACGTTTCCGGTGATTGGCGGGGTGACCAAGAATTTCCTCCTGCAAATGCAGCATGACGGCAGCTCGCCGACTCTGCATGACCTGGCGTCGAACACGCCGCTAGACAACGTCGCCGGGCAAAATCCCGAGGAATTCCAGCGCCTGGTGGAGCTGACGCGGGGCCTGCACGAGAGTGCGCGGCTGATGCTGTATCGCAACGTGCGCTGACCGGGCTGCACCCGGTCAGTGCAGTGTTTTCAGCGGTTGAGGAAGGCCAGCAGATCCTCATTCAGCGCCTGAGCGTGGGTCACGGCAAAACCATGGGGCGCGCCGGCGTAGACTTTCAGCTCGGCGCCCTTGATCTGCGCGGCGGCCTGCTTGCCGGTGGTTTCGAACGGCACGATCTGATCGCCGTCACCGTGGATTACCAGAGTCGGCACGTCGATCTTCGCCATGTCCGGGCGGAAGTCGGTTTGCGAGAACGCGGTGACGCAATCCACGGTGCCTTTGAGCGAGGCGAGCAGGGCGACGTTCAGGGTTTGCGTGAGCACGCCGTCGGAGACTTTTTGGCCCTGATTGGTGCCGTAGAACGGCGCGGCGAAATCAGCGATGAATTGCGCGCGATCCTTGAGCAGACCTGCCTTGATCCCATCGAACACCGAGGTGTCGACACCTTGCGGGTAGTCGGCTTTTTTGCCGAACAATGGCGTCACTGCACCGAGCAGCACCAGCCCGGCAACGCGCTCGCTGCCGTGACGAGCGATGTAGCGGCTGACGTCACCGCCGCCCATGGAGAAGCCGACCAGCGTGACATCGCGCAGGTCGAGGTGGTTGATCAGTTGCGCGATGTCATCGGCAAAGGTGTCGTAGTCGTAGCCGGTCCATGGTTGATCGGAGCGGCCGAAACCACGGCGGTCGAAGGCAATTGTGCGGTAGCCGCGACTGCTCAGGTATTCCATCTGGTATTCCCACATGTCGGCATCCAGCGGCCAGCCATGGCTGAACAGCACGGGCTTGCCGCTGCCCCAGTCCTTGAAATAGATCTGTGTGCCGTCATCGGTAGTGAATGTGCTCATGGAAACTCCTTGCTTGAGTACGCGTTGGGGAGGGGCTGTAAAAGCAGGATTCACTATCCGCGCAATCGACCGTGGCCACTTGTATGCAGGTGCTGCGCTGTCGGCGTGGTTCTTTTCCGCGAACACAGTTGTAAGATGCAACCACACGCCGGTTTTGATGGAGAAACACCCTGTGAAGCGCAAAAGCCTGCACGGCAACGCCTGCCCGGTCGCCCGTTCGCTGGATTTGATCGGCGACTGGTGGTCGCTGCTGATCATCCGCGATGCGCTGGAGGGCATTCGCCGCTTCAGCGATTTCCAGAAGAATCTGGACATCGCCAAGAACATGCTCAGCGCTCGGCTCAAGAGCCTGGTGGAGCAGGGGATCCTGCAAACCGTGCCGGCCGCCGATGGCGGTGCTTATAAGGAATACGTGCTGACCGAACGCGGCAAGGCTTTGCAGACGGTGATCGTCGCGCTGTCGCAGTGGGGCGGCGAGCACCTGTATGCGCCGGGGGAACCGGGTTCGGTGATGGTTGACGCGCAGCAGCGGCTGCCGATCAGGAAGCTGGAGTTGCAGGCGGCTGACGGCCGTGTGCTGGGGGCTGGCGAGGTATCGACGAAACTTGGCGTAGTGCACTGATTGAAGGTTTAAATGCAAACGCCCCGACACAGCGTTGGAGCGTTTGTTTGTTCGGTTTCAACCTGTAGGGTCCTTAGCGAAACGCCGGCACCACATGCTTGATGAACAACGCCAACGACTTCTTCTTCTCCGCATGCGGCAAGCTGTTGTCACACCAGAAACTGAACTCATCCACCCCCAGTTCCTGGTAATACTTGATCCGCGGAATGATCTCTTCCGGCGTACCGATCATCGCTGTCTTGTGCAAACTCTCCAGCTCAAACTCTGGACGCCCGGCAAACTTCTCTTCCGGGCTAGGGGCGAGGAAACCGTTGACCGGTACTTCCTTGTTGCCGAACCACGCATCGAAGGTGCGATAGAACCGTGAGATGGCTTTGGCGCCGACTTTCCAGCCGTCCGGATCGTCCGCCGAGTGCACGTGGGTGTGGCGCAGCACCATCAGTTGCGGACGCGGGACGTCGGGGTTGTTGTCCAGGGCGGTCTTGAACTTGTTCTTCAGGTCGACGACTTCTTCGTCGCCCTTCATCAGTGGCGTGACCATCACGTTGCAGCCGTTGGCCACGGCGAAGTTGTGCGAATCCGGGTCGCGGGCGGCGATCCACATCGGTGGGTTGGGCTTCTGAATCGGCTTCGGCACGCTGGTCGAGGTCGGGAATTTCCAGATGTCGCCGTCGTGGGCGTAGTCGCCTTGCCACAGGGCGCGGACCACCGGGACCATTTCGCGCAGGGCCTGGCCGCCGCTGGAGGCGGGCATGCCGCCCGCCATGCGATCGAATTCGACCTGATAGGCGCCGCGCGCCAGGCCGACTTCCATGCGCCCGTTGCTGATGACGTCGAGCAGGGCGCATTCACCGGCCACCCGCAGCGGGTGCCAGAACGGCGCGATGATGGTGCCGGCGCCGAGGTGAATGGTGGTGGTTTTGGCGGCGAGGTAGGCCAGCAGCGGCATCGGGCTCGGCGAGATGGTGTATTCCATCGCGTGGTGTTCGCCGATCCACACGGTGCTGAAACCGCCGGCCTCGGCCATCAGGGTCAGTTCGGTCAGGTCTTCGAACAGTTGGCGGTGGCTGACGCTTTCGTCCCAGCGTTCCATGTGGATGAACAGGGAAAATTTCATGACGCTTCCTCGGATCTTTTATTGTTGAGGCTACAAAGCTGTGTGGGAGGGCTGAAATCTTGATCAGGCCAGAACGGGCAGGGCGCCCATCTTGCCGTGGCAATACACCAGCGGCCCGGTGTGCTGCTCCGGGACGATCAGGTTCTTCACCGCGCCGACCATGATCGCGTGATCACCGCCTTCGTATTCGCGCCACAACTCACACTCGATGATAGCCGTCGCGTTGGCCAGGATCGGGTTGCCCAACTCGCTCAATGTCCACTCGATGCCTTGCGCTTTGTCCTTGCCTTTACGGGCGAAGGCGTAGGCTTCGCTCTGTTGGCCGCCTGACAGAACGTGGATCGCGAAGCGCTTGTTCTTGATCAGCACAGGATAGGAGTCGGAACTGTAGTTGGGGCAGAACAGCACCAGGGCCGGGTCCATCGACAGTGAGCTGAAGGCGCTGGCAGTGAGGCCGACGATCTGGCCGTCATCGTCCAGCGTGGTGATGACAGTGACGCCGGACGGAAACGAGCCCATGACTTGTTTGTAGATGGCAGCATCGATCATTGGACGGTCCTCGGGTGTTGTGACGCGATTTTTATGTATTTGTTGGTCTGATGGTATACCAGTATTTGTGCTTTGCAAGCCCTTTTCTGCTGAACCGATAAACGTGGTGCTTTCGTCGGAAACTCAGCGTTTATTGGGCTTTTGGCTGGCCTGCAGGCCGCAGGATCAATGAGGATGGCGCATCAGATAGCGTCGTAAACTACGGATCAGTCTTGTGAAATGTTTGGAATACCATAATATGGTCTGCATCTGAGGGGCGGCCGTAGAGTCCCCCCGGTTTGGCTTCATACAACGATAAGAACAGACAAACTCGAGTTCATGCATATGTCCCAGATGTCCCGGCAAGATCCGTTGATCGAGAATCACACGGTCGACTACGTCCCACTCGCGGAACGCCACGGGAAGGCCCGCGACCTTTTCACCTTATGGTTCAGCACCAACATTGCGCCACTGCCCATCGTCACCGGCGCCATGGTGGTTCAGGTGTTTCATCTCGATTTGCTCTGGGGGCTGCTGGCGATTGCGCTGGGGCACTTGATCGGCGGGGTAGTGATCGCTCTGGCGTCGGCGCAAGGCCCGCGCATGGGCATTCCGCAAATGGTCCAGAGTCGCGGTCAGTTCGGGCGTTACGGCGCATTGTTGATCGTGTTTTTTGCAGCGCTGATCTACATCGGCTTCTTCATTTCCAACATCGTGCTTGCCGGTAAATCGATTGTCGGCATTGCGCCGTCGGTACCGGCGCCGTTGAGCATTCTGATCGGTGCACTGGCGGCCACCGCAATTGGCGTGATCGGCTACAACTTCATTCACACACTCAACCGCATCGGCACCTGGGTGATGGGCAGCGCACTGCTCGCCGGTTTCCTCTACATCTTCGCCCACGACTTGCCTGCAGACTTCCTGACGCGCGGCAGCTTCAACCTGTCGGGCTGGCTGGCGACGGTGTCGCTGGGGATCATCTGGCAGATCAGCTTCTCGCCGTACGTGTCCGACTATTCGCGTTACCTACCGGCGGATATCGGTATCGCCAAACCGTTCTGGGCCACTTATCTGGGGGCGACGCTGGGGACGATTCTGTCGTTCAGCTTCGGCGCCGTGGCGGTGCTGGCGACGCCGGAAGGCACCGAGGCGATGGCGGCGGTCAAGCAGTCGACCGGTTGGCTGGGGCCGATACTGATGGTGTTGTTCCTGCTCAACATCATCAGCCACAACGCGCTGAATCTGTACGGCGCGGTGCTGTCGATCATCACCTCGATCCAGACCTTCGCCAGCCAGTGGACGCCGAGCATCAAGGTGCGTGTAACGTTGTCGAGCATGGTGCTGGCGGCTTGCTGCGTGGTAGCGCTGGGTGCCTCGGCGAATTTCATTTCGCAGTTCATCGGGCTGATTCTGGCGTTGCTGCTGGTGCTGGTGCCGTGGGCGTCGATCAATCTGATCGACTTCTACCTGATCAAGCGCGGCAGCTATGACATCAGCTCGATTTTCCGCGCGGACGGCGGCATTTACGGGCGCTTCAATCTGCACGCGATCATTGCCTATTTCATCGGGATCATTGTGCAACTGCCGTTCGCCAATACGTCGCTGTACGTCGGGCCGTACGCCAATCTGGTCGACGGTGCAGATCTGTCGTGGCTGTTCGGCCTGGTGGTGACGGTGCCGTTGTATTACTGCCTCGCCACACGCGGGCAGACGCAGAAGCAACGTGGCGAGGGGATTTATCCCCGATCGGCTGCGAAGCAGTCGTGAAATCAGCGAGTGCGGCCCCCTTTGAGATTTAAAGGGGGCCGCTTCGCGTCCCATCGGGGATAAATCCCCTCACCACAAGTGATCCCCCGTCCAGCTTCCGCATTCCAGTGGTCATTCAAATTGGCCATTTCGATCCCCTTTTGGCCCATCACCCACTGTGCCGCGACCCCGCGGTCGGCAAGAATCAAAGCCACAACAAAACGCTGGACTTTGCTTGCCCTTGGCTACTTTTACAGCCGCTGCCGTGTGCAGAACATAAAAACCATCGATCTCACGTCGCATTCCGGGGAAACAACCATGGTCACGATGAAACGCATTTTGGGTGCCACCGTGTGTGGGCTGACGCTGCTGGCCAGCGCGGTACACGCCGAGCAGCGCGAGCTGCGGGTCTACAACTGGGCGGATTACATCCTGCCGTCGGTGCCCAAGGATTTCGCCGCAAAGACCGGCATCAAAGTGACCTGGGACACCTTCGACACCAATGAATCGCTGGAAGCCAAGTTGCTCACCGGCAACTCCGGCTACGATCTGGTGGTGCCGTCGAACCAGTTCATCGACACCCAGATCAAGGCCGGGGTGTTCCAGAAACTCGACAAGTCGAAACTGCCGAACTGGAGTCACCAGGATCCGGCGCTGCTCAAGTTGCTGGATGCCAACGACCCTGGCAACCAGTACGGCGTGCCCTACATGTACGGCACGGTACTGATCGGTTTCAACCCGGCCAAGGTCAAGGCCGCGCTCGGCGACAACGCGCCGGTCGACAGCTGGGATCTGGTGTTCAAACCGGAGAACATGGAGAAGCTCAAATCCTGCGGCGTGGCGATGCTCGATTCGCCGTCGGAAATTCTGCCGCTGGCCCTGCATTACCTCGGTCTCGATCCGAACAGCCAGAACCCGGCCGACTATGAAAAGGCCAAGGATCTGATGCTGAAGATTCGCCCGTACGTGACCTACTTCAACTCGGCCAAGTACATGACCGACATTGCCAACGGCGACATCTGCGTGGCCATCGGTTACTCCGGCAGCTTCTATCAGTTCGGCAACCGTGCGAAAGAGGCGGGCAACGGTGTGGTGGTTGACTGGCGTTTGCCGAAGGAGGGTGCGCCGATCTGGTTCGACACGTTCGCCATTCCGAAGAGCGCGAAGAATGTCGAAGAGGCCCACGAATTCCTCAACACTTTGCTCGATCCAAAAGTCATTGCGCCGATCAGCGACTTCCTCGGCTACCCGAACGTGAACAAGGACTCGATGCCGCTGGTGAACAAAGACATCACCGCCAACCCGAACCTGACGCCAACGCCTGAAGCCCTGAAAACCCTCTACGTCGTCCAGCCCCTGCCGCAAAAACTCGAACGCGTACGCACCCGGGTGTGGACCAGCATCAAGTCCGACAAGTAACCGCCTCCTCTCCTGTAGGAGCTGCCGAAGGCTGCGATCTTTTGATCTTGTTTTTCAGGAAGCAAAATCAAAAGATCGCAGCCTGCGGCAGCGCCTACAGGGATTGAGTTTGGTCTTCCTTGCGGGTGACGATCAGGCTCAACACCACTGATCCCAGAATCACCCCACCGACCACCGCCAGCGACCATTCCACCGGCATGTGAAACCACGGCATCAGCGTCATCTTGCCGCCGATGAACACCAGCACGATCGCCAGTCCGTACTTGAGCAGATGAAAGCGGTCGGCCATGTCTGCCAGCAGGAAATACAATGCCCGCAGACCCATGATCGCGAAGATGTTCGAGGTGAACACAATGAACGGATCGGTGGTGACTGCGAAAATCGCCGGGATGCTATCGACCGCAAACATCAGGTCGCTGGCCTCGATCAGCACCAGTACCAGAAACATCGGCGTTGCCCAGCGTACGCCGTTCTGCAGCACGAAAAAGCGTTCGCCGTGAAAGCCCTGCGTGATTCGCATGTGCCCGCGCACCCAGCGCAGTAGCGGGTTTTTGTCGAGATCCGGTTGCTGCTCGGCGAACATCAGCATCTTGATCCCGGTGATGATCAGGAACACCCCGAAGGCATACAGCAGCCACTCGAACTGCGACACCAGCCACACCCCGGCAAAGATCATCGCCGCGCGCATCACGATCGCCCCGAGCACGCCATACAGCAGCACCCGGCGTTGCAATTCCGGCGGCACCGCGAAGTAGCTGAAGATCATCACGAAGACGAACATGTTGTCGATCGACAGTGACTGCTCGATCAGATAACCAGTGAGGAATTCCAGCGTCTTGCGCTGGGCGATGTCGGCGCCGAACTCGCCGTGCAGATACCACCAGAGCCACCCGGCAAAAGCCATCGCCAGCGCGCACCAGGCGATCACCCAACAGGACGCTTCCCGCACTGAAACACGGTGCGCCTTGCGTCCGCCGAAGACGAACAGGTCCAGTGCAAGCATGGCGAGAACGAAGACGATAAACGCGCCCCACATCCATGGTTCGCCAATGTTGATATTGTCAGTTGGCATGGCGGGCTCCCTGGCTTTATGTCGTTGGAGATAGACCGGGACATGCTAGCGAGGAGTGAGTGCCAAGGAAAAATCGTATATTCCTGAGATAAAGTTCGATAAAAACGAAGTGTCTGGCGTTTTTTTGCAGCAGGCGTCTTTGCAATGGCAAGCGGCATTGATGCGTGACTGCGAGAGATATTTTCAAGTGAATTAATTTAAAAGTTGGAGCTGCCAAACACTGCGGGCAGGCACTTACCCGTTTGGCATTGATGTGTGTTTGCAACCAGCTTTCCTATTGCTGAAAGTTTTAAAGAGGGCCCGTCGCCAGTAGTTCTAATGTGCCCTTTACTTTGTAGGATTTTTCGCCGGACTCTATTTCAAAATTAAAATCTGCGAATATTGATTCTTTTATGTTGTCTCGCAGAAGTTTGATTTCGCCGTTGCCACCATGAAGCCACCCTCCAGTGGAAATGACGCTGGCAAGTACATGGCTTCCTTCACCTTTCTTAATCGGATATGTGCCGCTTTGGAGTTTGCGACCAAAGATAATGGCTATTTGGTAGAAATCGTCTTGTGTATGATATCGCCCAATGGCACTGACTGATTCGTCGGTCAGGGAAGCATAAATAAACACGTTCGGCTCGAACCTCGGAATGGGCGGAAAATCAGGGGTGAATGTCGCCTTGTAGTATTTGTCAAGCGGCTGTTGTTTTACTTTGATAGGTAATGGCTTCAAGTTTTCATCGACGCCAAGTTGTTTAAATAGATTGGCATTGCTCATGGTCTGCGTTCCTTTAGTGATTAGCGATTTCGCGGATTTTCTAAATGGAAAGTCCATCGAGCGAGAACGTTACTCGCGGTCCTGTTCGACCGCTACTGTCAGAACTGTCAGTTGTCAGGCACGGGAGGGTATGTTGAAGGGGTATTGACGCAGAGATGAGCGACAGGCCATTGCAGCCGAGAGCGGATTGAGACCCTTTCGAGCCTCAATCCAACCCTCCTTGTTACTTGCCGGCAGTCAGCGCCGGAGTGCGCGGCGGCACCTGACGCTTGGAGCCGGTCGCCTCGAACGCCGAGGCCAGGCGCAGCAGGTTCGAGTCATCGTAGGCGCGACCGGCGAAGGTCAGGCCGACCGGCATACCGATGTCGGCCATGATCCCCATTGGCACAGTGACGGTCGGCACGCCGAGGTGACGGATCGCCAGGTTGCCGTTGGCGACCCAGATGCCGTTGCTCCAGGCGATGTCCGCCGATTCCGGATTGATATCGGCATCTGCCGGGCCGACGTCGGCGTTGGTCGGGAACAGCACCGCGTCGAGTTTCAGTGTGTCCATCCAGTCTTCCAGATCGAGCTTGCGGGTCTTTTCCAGGCCGCGCAGGCCGTCCGGCAGAGTCGGAATCTGATCCCACGGGGTGATGCCGCGCTCGGCCATGCGCACGTATTCGTCCATGCCGGCGGCCAGGTCGCCCTCACGGTTGGGCAGGGTGCCCGGGTCGTGCGGGAAGATCTTCGGCCCGTCGACATCGGCCAGACGGTTGAGCTTCGGATCGCCGTTGGCGCGCAGGAAATCGTCGAAGGCCCAGGCCGACAGGTCCCACAGTTCGTGGTGCAGGAACTCCTTTGAGACGATGCCGCGATTGAACACGGTCGGCGCGCCCGGACGGTCGCCTTCGCAGTTGGAGACCAACGGGAAATCCACTTCGATGACTTCGGCGCCGGCCGCTTCCAGAGCCGCGCGGGCCTGTTTCCACAGGTCGATCACCGAAGGGCGGGTGTTGATGCGTTGCCCGGTCGGGCCGCCGATGCCCGGCGTTTCGCTGGTGCCGGCTTCAGGGTCGGCATTGATGTACATCTTCGGCACACCGAGGCGTTTGCCAGCCAGCGCATCGGACTTCACCGCCAGTTCGGCGTAGGACGCCGGGCGCACCGAGGCGACGCTCGGGATCGGCACCCACGGCTGCAGGCGCCACAGGTCGCCACGGGTGTCGGGGTCTTCCGCGACGACCACGTCGAGCACTTCAAGCAGATCGGCCATGGTCCGTGCGTACGGCACCACCACGTCCATGGTCGGCGTCAGCGGCCAGTTACCGCGTACCGAGATCACCCCGCGCGACGGCGTGTAGGCGCACAAACCGTTGTTCGACGCCGGGCCGCGACCGCTCGACCAGGTTTCTTCCGCCAGGCCGAAGGCCGAGAAACTCGCGGCGGTGGCGGTGCCGGCGCCGTTGGACGAGCCAGAGGCAAACGGCGCGGTCAGGTAGGCGGCGTTGTACGGGCTCTCGGCCCGGCCATAGACGCCACGCTGCATGCCGCCATTGGCCATCGGCGGCATGTTGGTCTTGCCCAGGCAGATCGCCCCGGCGGCGCGCAGGCGTTCGATGGTGAAGGCGTCGCGATGCGCCACCAGATCGGCGAAGGCCGGGCTGCCGGAGGCGGCGGTCAGACCCTTGACCAGATAGCTGTCCTTGGCGGTGTAAGGGATGCCGTCGAGCGGGCCGAGGGTTTCGCCCTTGGCCCGGCGCGCATCGGATGCCTGGGCTTCGGTCAGCGCTTCAGGGTTGCGCACCACCACGGCATTCAGTGCGGTGGCGGTGTGCGGGCCGTCGTAGGCGTCGATCCGGGCCAGATAGGCCTGCACCAGTTCAACCGCGGTGGTTTGGCCGGCTTCTAGCGCCGCGCGTAATTGAGCAATGGAGACTTCAGTGACTTCGATCATGCTGTTACCGCCGACAGGTTCGCTAAAGGGTTGGGTCATTAGGGTTATCGTCGAAATGCGTGAAGAATTTCGTATGGGCGAAACTCTACCCTGAACTTTGCCGAATGGCATGTGCTAATTCGATAAATATCGACAAAACTCAGCGAAAAAATTCCCCCGGTGTCTCGCCAAACTGTTGGCGGAAGGCTGCGATGAACGCAGAGGTCGAGTCATAACCGCAGGCCAGCGCCACGTCGGTGACCCGTTCGCCGCGTTCCAGCGGGGTCAGCGCGCCCAACAGACGCAAGCGCTGACGCCAGGCGCGGAAGGTCAGGCCGGTGTCGCGTAAAAACAGTCGGCTGAGGGTTTTCTCGGTGACACCGAATTTTTCGCTCCAATGGTTCAGTGTGGTCTGCTGTTCCGGATGTTGCTCCAGACTTTGATAGATCTGCCGCAGACGGCTGTCCTGCGGCAGTGGCAGCATCAGGTCGATCTGCGGCGCCTCGGCCAGTTGATCGAGGATCACCTGGGCCAACCGGCCATGCGCGCCACTCTCGTCGTATTCCACCGGGACCAAACTGAAGGCGCGAATCAGCTCGCGCAGCAGGTCGCTGACGCCCAGCACATGACAGCGCTCAAGCGCCCAGCCGGCCACGCTGCAATCGATATACAGGCTACGCATTTCGGTGTGCGGCGAGCTGAACACTCGGTGCGGCACGCCCGCCGGAATCCACACCGCACGCTCTGGCGGCGCGACGAAACGCCCGACGCTGGTCTGCACCTCAAGCACGCCCTGAATCGCGTACGACAATTGCACCCACGGGTGACTGTGACGTCGGGTCAGCGCGCGATTGGGCAGCGATTCGGTGCGCCCGTACAGCGCACGCGGCAGGCTCGGCAGCCCGGGAATGCTGCGCCGGAAGCTTTTCTCGTGTCCTTTAGGCGGCATCTGTTGGCTCTTCGGCGTTAGTCGGTAATTTCTGCTCACGTTAGAGTCGCAGTCACGTACTGGCAACCCCCGGATGAACAGACCCATGACCCGACCAAGATTCCTGCCCGACAACTTCACCCTGACCCTGATCGGCGTCGTGCTGCTGGCCAGTTTCCTGCCGGCCAGCGGTCAGGTCGCGGTCGGGTTCGGCTGGCTGACCAACATCGCCATCGCGCTGCTGTTTTTCCTGCATGGCGCCAAGCTCTCGCGTGAGTCGATCATCGCCGGTGCCGGCCACTGGCGCCTGCACCTGTTGGTGTTCGGCCTGACCTTTGTGCTGTTCCCGCTCCTCGGTCTGGCATTGAAACCGCTGCTGTCACCGCTGATCGGCGACAAGCTGTACATGGGCATGCTCTACCTTTGTGCGTTGCCGGCCACCGTGCAGTCGGCGATTGCTTTCACTTCGCTGGCCCGGGGCAATATTCCGGCGGCGATCTGCAGTGCGGCGGCATCGAGCCTGTTCGGGATCTTCCTCACGCCGTTGCTGGTGACGCTGCTGCTGAACGTGCAAGGTGACGGCGGTTCGACCGTCGATGCGATTCTGAAGATCAGCGTGCAACTGCTGCTGCCGTTCATTGCCGGGCAGATCGCTCGCCGCTGGATCGGTGCGTGGGTCGGCCGCAACAAAAACTGGCTGAAGTTTGTCGATCAGGGTTCGATTCTGCTGGTGGTGTACGGCGCGTTCAGCGAGGCGGTCAACGAAGGTATCTGGCACCAGATTCCGCTGGTCGATCTGTTGGGGCTGGTGGTGGTCTGCTGCATCCTGCTGGCGCTGGTGTTGCTGGCGTCGACCTTGCTGGGCAAGGCGTTCGGTTTCAGCCAGGAAGACCGTATCACCATTCTGTTCTGCGGTTCGAAGAAGAGTCTGGCCACAGGCGTGCCGATGGCGCAGGTGTTGTTTGCCGGCAGCACGATTGGCGTGTTGATCCTGCCGCTGATGCTGTTCCATCAGATTCAATTAATGGTCTGTGCAGTGTTGGCGCAGCGTTACGCGAAACGGCCGGAATCGGTGCCGGAGTTGATGGCGCAGGTTGATCCGTAAACGCTGCATTCCCTGGAGCTGCCGCAGGCTGCGATCTTTTGATTTTNTTTGAAAGTTAAAAGATCGCAGCCTGCGGCAGCTCCTACAGGGGTTTTTGTTGTATCAATCCTGCGTAACGTGTTTCGGGCCGGCCAGTGCCCAGGCAATCAGGCCAAACAAGGGCAGGAACACGATGGCGATAATCCACACGCCTTTATTGCTGCCTTTGCCTGCGCTCTTGCGCACCCTGTTGATCGCCCACAGTTCAATGATCACAAGAACGACGGCGAGTACGATCCAGACGGGTTCAATTTGCATGGGCTACCTCCTGATGGTCTTTCAGTTAGGTGAGCCCAAGCCCGCAGGGTTCATTTAAATTGCGCCACTGCCTCCCGAATACTTCACCGCAGCGGCTGCCCGCGACGGCACATTGAGCGTGCGCAACAACGACGACACGTGGATGCGCACGGTGAATGGCGAAATATCCAGCTCCCGGGCGATTTCCTTGTTGGTCTTGCCTTGGGCGATCAACCGCAACACATCCTGTTGACGCGGGGTGAGGGCGGTGCCGGTCTCCAGTGGCAGCAACCCGGAAGGGGCGAACCTGACCAACACTTCGCCTTCGCGGATCGCCAGAATCGCCTGGCCGATCTCATCCGGGGCGATGTTCTTGCCGATGAAGCCGTCGATGCCGGCCGCCATCACCTCACCGATCAATGTCTCGTCGTCGACCATCGACACTACGATCAATGTGGTGCGTGGCAGTTTTTGGCGCAGCTCGGCGAGTTGGCTGATGCAGGTCAGGCCGGGGAAACGCAGGTCGAGAATCAGCGTGTCCGGCTCGTTGCCGGCGGGCAGCAAGGCCAGCACGGCGTCGAGATCGCCGGCCTCCTCGATAGTCGCCTCGGGCAGCAGGCGCTGCACGGTGCGCCGCATGGCTTCGCGAAACATCGGGTGATCGTCGGCTATGATGATTCGGCCGGTCATGGCGTGACCCTCCCTGGATCAGGCGTGGTTTACGGCATGCACCTTAGCACCGCAGACGCGGATTGCCTGCTGGCCGGTGCTGATTCTGACGACTGTCGCACAAGGACGTTGCCCATGAAGTTCGAAAAAAACACCGAGCTGGATCAGGCCAATCTGCGCATCATCATCGCCAGCATTGCCATGGTTTACATTGGCGTGCTCGGCGTGTTGCCGGGTCAACGCTTCGCTACCTATCTGCCGGTGGTGGTCTACATCGCGCTGTTTCTGCTGGCGTCGATTGGCTTGCGCCAGGCCATTGCGCGCTGGCCCGGGCATTACCCGGCGCGGCGGATTTTCGGCATGGTCCACGATTACACCGGCACCTGTTTCGGCCTGGTGCTCGGCGGTGAAGCGGCGTTGCCGCTGTACGCGGTGATCATCTGGGTCAACCTGGGCAACGGTATGCGCTATGGCTCGCGCTATCTGGCGATTGCCACGGGGTTGGCGTTGCTTGCGCTGCTGGCAGTCTATCGGTTGACGCCGGTGTGGCAGGCGCAACCGTACATGGTGCTGATGTTGATGCTCACCAGCACGGTGATTCCGTTCTACGCGCACTTGCTGCTGGAGCGCACGCGCAAGGCCTCTGAAGAAGCCGTCGCAGCCAATCTGGAAAAGTCGCGGTTTCTCGCCCAGGCCAGCCACGATCTGCGCCAGCCGATTCACTCCATCGGTCTGTTCACGGCGTGCCTGCGTGAATCGCGGCTGGGCGAGCAGGAGCGGCAACTGGTCGACAACATTGACCGGTCGCTGCTCAACGTCTCGCAGTTGTTCCGTTCGATTCTTGACCTCTACACCCTCGACAACGGGCGCGTCCTGCCCAGGTTGCAGGTGTTCAATCTGGGCGAGTGGCTGGCCGACCTGATCCGCCAGAACGCCGAGGCGGCACGCTGGGCCGGTGTGGAATTGCGCCTGCGCCCGTGCCAGCACTGGGCACAGAGCGATCCGGCGTTGCTCGCGACCATGGTGCAGAACGTGCTTTCCAATTGCTTCAAATACGGCGCGCAACGCCCGGTACTGATCGGCGTGCGCAAGCGTGGCACCGGGCTGGCCATCGTGATTTATGACCGTGGCAACGGCATTGCCGAGGAGCATCTGCCGAAGGTCTTCGAGGAGTTTTATCGAGTGCGTCAGGTGCGCGACAAGGACGTGGAAGGCGTCGGCCTCGGGCTGTCGATCGTCAAGCGTCTGGGGCAGTTGATCGGCGTCGATGTGGCCTTGCGCTCGCAGCTTGGGCGCGGCACGGCGGTCTCCCTGTATGGCTTGCCGGTGGCCGTGGCGCCGCAGTTGCCGGTCATGCGTGACGATGTGCGGCAGGCCGGCCTGTTGACCGGGCTGAAGGTGTGTCTGGTGGAGGATGATCGCAACGTCTTGCTGGCGACCTCGGCGCTGCTCGAGCGCTGGGGCTGCGTGGTGCAAGGCGAATTGAGCGGGCAGGGGCTGGTCACCGATTGCGACATCATCGTCGCCGATTACGATCTGGGTCCACATTCCACGGGCATCGAGTGCATTGACGAGGTGCGGCGCCAGCGTGGTTTTGCGGTGCCGGCGATGATCATCACCGGGCATGACATCGAGAAAATACAGGCGGCCTTGCACGACCGCCAAATTGCCATCCTGTCCAAACCGGTACGCCCGGCCGAGCTGCGCGCGACCTTGCGCAGCCTGCGCGACCGGCAAACCGAGCCGGCCGAGCAGGTTTGACTCAACGCTTGCAGAGGTAGTCCTGAGTGATGGTGGTTTGCAGGCAGTTGAACTGGCCCATGGTGCGGCAGATGTTCTTCTCGGAACCGGTCACCTCGGCGTTCTTGTAACCCCAGGTCTTGCAGCGCTCCATCGCCACAGTCAAACCTTGCGCGGCGCTGGTCTGGCCGCTTTCGAACTGGCCCAGTTCGTAGGAGACCTGAACCACGCCGTCGTTCTTGCTGCCGCCGGTGGCTTCCCACTGTTTGGGCGTGGCGCAGCCGGTCAGGGCGAGGGCGGTGAGGGTGAGAGTAGCGATCAGGGTTTTCATGATGGACGTCGTCCTTTACCGGAGAAATCAATTACTGAACGGGGATCGGTGAGGCGCCTTTGGGCAGGCAAGACAGCGGCGGAGTCATGATGCCCATGCTCGCCACCGCGATAATCGCGCCGCTGGGCAACTCACAGTTGTACTCGCCGGCCGAGGTATACGCGGTGTAGTAGGTGAGGGTGCTGTCGCTGCGGATGTTGTCGATTTTCGACACCGGTTTGCCGATGACGGTCTGGGCCCGTTCTTTCATGCTGGCTTCGGTGGGTTTGGCAGTCTGGCAACCGCTGGCGCCCAGCATCAGGGCGCCGACAATGGCCACTTTGCACAGATTGGAATGCAGTTTCATGGTGCTTCTTCCTTGGTGTTGTTCTGATTTCCAGGCACAACGATCCCGCGCACTGCACAGTGGCAATGTTGGGGAACATCGGGGGTTGCGAGGGAATATAGCGCCGGGGGGCGGGGCGGTCGATTAGCACAAATGTGCTAGTGAGCCGTGAAGCCGATAGTCTTTTCGCTTCCTTGCAAAGGGGCGCAGAAAGGAAATCAGTCTAAAAACACTCACCCATCAGCCGATGGCGTTTGCTAGCCTCAAAGGTGTAGGCGAAGACGCAGACTGATGCGCAAGCGGATAGCAAGGGGACGTGGGGCGCGTTCCGAAGGGTACACGGTTAGAAAGATCTCCGCGCTGAGATCCAGCCCTTATGCCGTGTGAGGCAGCAAAGCACCGTTCTTTTTCCATGGTTGCTTTTGTACTGTGAGAGGCCCGATAAACCTTGTAAGCCAGAGACCAGCACTGGCCGCCTACTCGAATAACCAAAGCCCGCATCACTGCGGGCTTTGTCGTTGTTGCAGGATCAGATTTTCGTCAGCGCGTACGCCAGATCGGCGCGCAGGTCTTCGAGGTCTTCGACCCCCACCGACAGACGCACCAAGCCATCGCCGATGCCCAGTTTGGCGCGGGTTTCAGCTGGAATGGTGGCGTGGGTCATGATCGCCGGGTGCTCGATCAGGCTTTCCACGCCGCCCAGGCTTTCGGCCAGCGCAAAGATCTTCACGTTTTCCAGAAAGCGTCGGGCGCCCTCCAGATCACTGTTCAGATCAACCGAGATCATTCCGCCGAAACCATGCATCTGCCGCTTGGCCAATTCATGCTGCGGGTGCGACGGCAGGCCCGGGTAGTAGACACGCTTGACCTGTGGTTGCTGCTCCAGCCACTTGGCCAGTTCCAGCGCGTTGCTGCAATGACGTTCCATGCGCAGCGCCAGGGTTTTCACCCCGCGCAGGGTCAGGAATGCATCGAACGGCCCGGAAATCGCGCCAACTGCGTTCTGCAGGAAGCCGAGTTTGTCCGCCAGTTCGGCATTCTGGCCGACTACTGCGATACCACCGATCACGTCGGAGTGACCGTTCAGGTACTTGGTGGTCGAGTGCAGCACGATGTCGAAACCCAGCTCCAGCGGGCGCTGGATATACGGGCTGGCGAAGGTGTTGTCGGCAACGCTGATGATCCCGCGTGCGCGGCAGATCCGTGCAATCGCGGCCAGATCCGACAGGCTCAGTAGCGGGTTGGTCGGCGACTCGACAATCACCAGGCGCGTGTCGTCCTGCAGCGCCGCTTCGAACGCCGCCAGGTCAGTCAGATCGACGTAGCTGAAACGGTGTCCGGCACTGCGCTGGCGTACCTTGTCGAACAGGCGGAATGTGCCACCGTACAGGTCATTGCCGGAGATCACGTGCGAACCGGCATCGATCAGTTCAAGCACGGTGGAAATCGTCGCCAGCCCGGACGCGAAAGCGAACGCGCGGGTACCACCTTCCAGATCCGCCACGCAGCGTTCCAGCGCAAAACGCGTCGGGTTGTGCGAGCGCCCGTAGTCAAAGCCCTTGTGCACGCCGGGGCTGTCCTGCAGGTACGTCGAGTTGGCGTAGATCGGCGGCATCAGCGCACCGGTGGTCGGGTCAGGCGTTTGCCCGGCGTGGATCACCCGGGTCGCGAAGCCTTGGGATTTATCGTCGTGCTGACTCATGCGAGGGATCTCCGTAATTGGTTGAGCATGTCGGTGCGGGTAATCAGACCGTGGAAGCCCGAAGCGTCGGCAATGATCGCCACGAGGCCGCGACTGAGCACCGCTTCCAGCTCGGTGAGATGGGCGCCAGGTGCGAGGGTTTGCAGTTTGTCGGTCATCACGCTGGACACCGATTGACTGAAGCGCGCGGCGTCTTCGTGCACCGCGAGCAAGATGTCGGATTCGTCGATCACGCCGACCAGTTGTTTGCCTTCAACCAGCACCGGCAGTTGTGAGACATCCGCCAGACGCATGCGCTGGAACGCGGTCAGCAGGGTGTCGTCGGGGCCGACGCTGATCACGCGGCCGTCTTCGAAACGTCGGGCGATCAGATCGCGCAGGTCGCCATAGCGTTTGCGCTGCAACAGGCCCTGATCGGTCATCCACTGGTCGTTGTAGACCTTCGACAGATAGCGCGTGCCGGTGTCGCAGACGAAGCTGACCACGCGTTTGGGCTCGGTCTGTTCGCGGCAATAACGCAGCGCGGCAGCCAGCAAGGTGCCGGTGGACGAACCCCCGAGAATGCCTTCGGCCTTGAGCAACTGACGGGCATGATCGAAGCTTTCTTCGTCGCTGATCGAGTAAGCGTGGCGCACGCTGCTGAGGTCGGTGATCGACGGAATGAAGTCTTCGCCGATGCCTTCCACCGCCCACGAACCGGGCGTCGGCATCGTGCCGTCGCGGCTGTATTGCGCCATCACCGAACCCACCGGATCGGCGAGGACCATTTCCAGATCCGGCTGTACGCGTTTGAAGAAGCGACTCAGCCCGGTCAGGGTGCCGGCGGAACCGACGCCGACCACGATCGCGTCCAGATCATGTTCGGTCTGCGCCCAGATCTCCGGTGCGGTGCTGCACTCGTGTGCCAGCGGGTTGGCAGGGTTGTTGAACTGGTCGGCGAAGAACGCGCCGGGAATGTCTTTCGCCAGGCGGGCGGCGACGTCCTGGTAATACTCGGGGTGGCCCTTGCCGACGTCCGAGCGGGTGATGTGCACTTCGGCGCCCATGGCTTTCAAGTGCAGGACTTTCTCGGTGGACATCTTGTCCGGCACCACCAGCACCACGCGGTAGCCCTTGGCCCGGCCGACCAGTGCCAGACCCAGACCGGTATTGCCGGCGGTGGCCTCGACAATGGTGCCACCTGGTTGCAGGCGCCCATCGCGTTCAGCGGCGTCGATCATCGCCAGACCGATGCGGTCCTTGATCGAGCCGCCGGGGTTTTGTGATTCCAGTTTGAGAAACAGTGTGCAGAGGCCGGTATCGAAGCGGGTAACTTGTACCAGCGGCGTGTTGCCGATCAGCCCAAGTACGGCAGGGCGTGAATCCTTTGACATTTCTTCACCTCTTGTAGTGGTGTTGATCGCGTTCCATTCGCGGGGAAAAGCTCGCGTGCAACATAGGCGCAGACAGGATCTGTCGCAACCATTAGTCAGCCGCAGATACTGCCATTTCGATCTAACCATAGAACAGAATCGAAGCCTGCAACGGCGCGGTTTCAGAGGGTTTACATCAAGGCGCCATTGAGTATTCAAAGGGCGTCGTGACCGCGCTCGCCAGCTTGATTCGCGGATGAATATCTTGCAGGGCAAAACATGTTTTCAGCGGGCATACAGGTGACATTCGATCATGAGGGAAACTTGTGATCATCAAGATTAAAATGAGTTTGTCTCACCAGTGCCTGATCCCGACAATGGCCGCCATCAACAAGACATTGGAGTTGTTTGTCATGGCACTGGCCCATTCCCTCGGATTTCCGCGCATCGGTCGCGACCGCGAACTGAAAAAAGCGCAAGAGGCGTTCTGGAAAGGAGAGCTGAACGAGGCCGGCCTGCGTGAAGTGGGTCGTGAACTGCGCAAGGCCCACTGGGACCTGCAGAAAAACGCCGGCATCGAGCTGCTGCCGGTGGGCGATTTCGCCTGGTACGACCAGGTGCTGACTCACTCGCTGATGTTCGGGGTGATCCCCGAGCGTTTCCGTCCGCACGACGGCAAAGCCACGCTGCAGACCCTGTTCGGCATGGCCCGTGGTGTCAGCGACAGCTGCTGCGGCGGTGCACACGCTCAGGAAATGACCAAGTGGTTCGACACCAACTACCACTATCTGGTCCCGGAATTCAGCGCCGATCAACAGTTCCAGCTCGGTTGGGAACAGTTGTTCGAAGAAGTCGAAGAGGCACGTGCCCTCGGCCATAACGTCAAACCGGTGATCATCGGTCCGCTGACTTATCTGTGGCTGGGCAAGGCCAAAGGCGCCGCATTCGACAAGCTGGAATTGCTCGACCGCCTGCTGCCGCTGTACGGGCAGATCTTCGCGCGCCTCGCCGCACTCGGTGTGGAATGGGTGCAGATCGACGAGCCGATTCTGGTGCTCGACCTGCCGCAGGAATGGAAGAACGCCTTCGAGCGTGCGTACAACCAGATCCAGCGCGATCCGTTGAAAAAGCTGCTCGCCACTTACTTCGGTGGTCTGGAAGAAAACCTCGGCCTGGCCGCCAATCTGCCGGTCGATGGGTTGCACATCGATCTTGTGCGTGCAGCGGAACAGTACCCGACCATTCTTGATCGCCTGCCGGCCTACAAAGTGTTGTCGCTGGGCCTGGTCAATGGCCGTAATGTCTGGCGCTGCGATCTGGAACATGCGCTGGCGACTTTGCAACATGCGCATGAGCGATTGGGTGATCGGCTGTGGGTCGCGCCGTCCTGCTCGCTGCTGCACAGTCCGGTGGACCTGAGTCGCGAAGACCAGCTCGATGCCGAGCTGAAAAGCTGGCTGGCGTTTGCCGTGCAGAAGTGTGAAGAAGTCGCCGTGCTAGCGCAGGCCGTCAACGAGCCTGAGTCACCAAAAGTGCTCCGCGCCTTGACCCAAAGCCGCTCGGTACAGACCAGTCGCGCCGCCTCGCCACGTATTCACAAACCGGCGGTGCAGGCCCGTGTGGCGGCCATAACAGCGCAGGACAGCCAGCGCCAATCGCCGTTTACCCAGCGCATCGCCAAGCAGCGCGCCGGCCTCGACCTGCCGCTGTTCCCGACCACCACCATCGGTTCGTTTCCGCAGACCGCCTCGATTCGTCTGGCGCGTCAGTCGTTCAAGCAAGGCAAGCTCAGCGAAGCCGAATACACCGAAGCCATGTACAGCGAAATTCGTCACGCTGTGGAGATCCAGGAGCAACTGGGCCTCGATGTACTGGTGCACGGAGAAGCCGAGCGCAACGACATGGTGGAGTACTTCGCCGAGCAACTCGACGGCTACGTGTTCAGCCGTTTTGGCTGGGTGCAGAGCTACGGTTCACGTTGTGTGAAACCGGCAGTGATCTTCGGTGATCTGAGCCGTCCGCAAGCCATGACCGTGGACTGGATCCGCTATGCTCAGGGCCTCACCGGCAAGGTCATGAAAGGTATGCTGACCGGCCCGGTGACCATGCTGATGTGGTCGTTCCCCCGTGAAGACGTGTCCCGTGAGGTGCAGGCGCGGCAACTGGCGCTGGCGATCCGTGACGAAGTGGTGGATCTGGAAGCCGCCGGAATCAAGATCGTGCAGATCGACGAAGCCGCCTTCCGCGAAGGTCTGCCGCTACGCCGCGCGCAGTGGCAGCATTATCTGGACTGGGCCACTGAAGTGTTCCGCCTGTGCGCCTCGGGGGTGCGTGACGAGACCCAGATTCATACCCACATGTGCTACAGCGAATTCAACGATGTGATCGAGTCCATCGCTGCGATGGATGCCGACGTGATCACCATCGAAACCTCGCGTTCGGACATGGAGTTGCTCGACGCCTTCGAAGCCTTCGCCTATCCGAACGAGATCGGCCCGGGTGTCTACGACATCCACTCGCCACGCGTTCCCGATGCTTCGGAGATGGCCAATTTGCTGCGCAAGGCAGCGCAGCGGATTCCGGCCGAGCGGTTGTGGGTCAACCCGGATTGCGGCTTGAAAACCCGTGGCTGGCCGGAGACTGAGGCGGCGCTGGTGCATATGGTTGCCGCTGCCCGGCAACTGCGCAAAGAACTGGCCTGAGCAGACACCCACCAAACCCTGTGGGAGCGAGCTTGCTCGCGAAAGCGGAGTGTCAGCTGAATAATTCTCGACTGACACGCCGCCTTCGCGGGCAAGCCCGCTCCCACACTTGAGTGTGTAGGGTATCAGTGCCGGCTCATCAATCCATGCAGCACACCCAGGCGCAAACCCGGTTCCGACGGCGCCATCTGCGAAATCCCGAATGCCTTGAACGCCGCCAGCATCAATACCAATCCGCCGGGCAAAATGCTCTGGCGATGCGGCTGCAAACCTGCCAGCTTCAACTGCTGAACGTTCTTCACCTTCAGCAGCAACAGCGACAAGCGCAACAACCCACCATAGGTAATGCCATCCTGGCCGAAGTCGTTCAGGCGATTGGCCTTGAGCACTTTCGCCAGCATCCGCGCCGTGCCGGACGAGCCAATGGTCTGCTGCCAGCCCTGTGCGCGATAGCGACGGGCGACTTTCTCGAATTGCAGGATCGCCACGCGTTCGGCTTCCTGCAGCGCACCGGGCGCGATGCGCCCGTCAGGGAAATAGCGTGCGCCCAGGGTGCCGCTGCCGATGGCGATGCTTTCGGTGAGCAGCGGCTGCGACCCCTGGCCGAGAATCAGCTCGGTGGAACCACCACCGATGTCGACCACCAGCCGCATGTCTTCTGCATCCGGCAGGGAATGGGCGACGCCGGCATAGACCAGTTGCGCCTCTTCATGGCCGGAAATGACATCGATGCGAAACCCCAGATGACGTTCGGCGCTGTGCAGAAACAGCTGCGCATTGTCGGCCTCGCGTACCGCGCTGGTTGCCACGGCCCGCACTTTGCCGGCCTCGAATCCGCGCAGTTTCTTGCCGAACCGCGCCAGCGCCTGCCAGCCCCGATCCAGCGCCAGCGCGTCCAGAGCACCGCCTTCGAAACCTTCGGCCAGTCGCACCGGCTCACGCAGGGTTTTGACCTCCTGAATCATCAAGCCCTGTCGACTGCGTACCGACTGGCCGATCATCAGGCGAAACGCATTCGAACCCAGGTCGATGGCGGCAAACAGCGAGGCGTCTTGTTTCATGGGAATCCCTGCAAAGCGTTCGTCGAAGGCTCAAGACGGTTTGCGAGGATTTTGCGGTGCGGTTGATGACATCCTGATGACGGGGCAGGGGCGCTTCAGTGAAGGGTTGGCTGTCATGACACTGTCATTATCCGGCGTCTATCCTGCACCCAATACATCGCGTGTTCTTAAAGTATTTGCTGCCTCTTTGGGCAGCTTTTTTTTGCCTGAAATTCGGCATGTTTCCCCCAAGCCGACACCAAACCCTGTAGGAGCTGCCGCAGGCTGCGATCTTTTGATTTTGGTTTTTATAAACAAAAGCAAGATCAAAAGATCGCAGCCTGCGGCAGCTCCTACACGGTTATGTCAGCAGGTTTGCGGAGTGTATTTGCAATTCGGCGCCAGGCTTGTCTAATATACGATCCATATACACTTCGTATTGGATTTGGATATGGGCATCGTAAAGATTTCTGAAGACATGCACGAGAACCTGCGCATCTCCAGCACCGCGCTCAGCCGCTCGATCAACGCGCAGGCCGAGCACTGGATGCGCATCGGCATGCTTGCCGAACTGCACCCCAACCTCGACCACAGCGCCATTTGCCGCTTGCTGATCCGCGCCGTACAGAACGGCGGGCTGGATCTGCACCAACTGACTCAGGAAGCCGTCAGCGCATGAGAAACCAGATCAAGATCAACACCCCCGCCGAAATCGCTCAGTCACGCGCTGCCGGCAAGCTGGCCGCCGAGGTGCTGGCGATGCTGGTACCGCATGTGAAGGCGGGCGTGACCACCGATGAACTGGATCGCCTGTGCAACGACTACATCGTCAATGTGCAGAAAGCGATTCCGGCTAACGTCGGTTATCACGGCTTCCCGAAAACCGTCTGCGCCTCGGTCAACGACGTGGTGTGCCACGGCATCCCGTCGGGCACGCCGCTGAAGGATGGCGACATCGTCAACCTCGACATCGCGGTAATCAAGAATGGCTGGTTCGGCGACACCAGCCGCATGTACGTGGTCGGCACGGCGTCGCCTGAGGCGCAACACCTGATCAATACCACCTACGACGCCATGTGCGCCGGCATTCGCAGGGTGCGTCCCGGAGCGACGCTGGGTGACATCGGCCATGCGATCCAGAGTCTGGCGGAGAAAGAAGGCTTCAGCGTGGTGCGCGAGTATTGCGGGCATGGCATTGGCAAGGTCTACCACGATGAACCGCAGATCCTGCATTACGGGTTCCCCAATCAGGGCCTGAAGCTCAAGGCGGGGATGATCTTCACCGTCGAACCCATGCTCAATGCCGGCAAGCGCCATGTGAAGAACATGCCGGACGGCTGGACGGTGCTGACCAAGGATGGCTCCTTGTCGGCGCAGTGGGAGCATATGGTCGCGGTGACCGACACCGGCTTCGAGATCCTAACGGCGTGGCCGGACGAAATCGAAGGGTTCACTCCGATCAACTGAACACCACCGGCCCCTGTGGGAGCGAGCCTGCTCGCGAAGAGGCCGTGTCAGTCAGCNATTAACGTTGAATGACGCACCGCATTCGCGAGCAGGCTCGCTCCCACAGTTGAAATGCAGCTCCTTCACGGATTGTCAGTGAGAACCGGCGGCTTTGTTGAGGTCGCTTTCAGCCCATTCGCTGTAGACACAGGCATCCGCCGTCGCCCAGCGCACTCGCACCGGATCGCCAGCCTTGAGCGGCATGCCGGCGGCGGACAAGGCTTTCACCGTCATCGAAGTACCCCCCGCGGTGAGCACGCTGCACGTCTGGCTCTCACCAAGAAACAACACCTCCACAACCTGCGCCGACACCTCATTCCAGCCCGCCGCCAGCGGCTCGTCGCTCGCCTGCTGCACGCTCAGCGCCACAGCCTTTTCCGGACGCACCATCAGCAGCACATCCTGATCGGTGTGCAACCCGGCGGTCAGTCGAATCGACAATGACTGTCCTTCAAACGAAGCCGCCGCATTGCCTTGCGCCTTGAGCTTGAGGAAGTTCGAGTTGCCGAGGAACGACGCGACAAACGCGTTCGGCGGATTCTGGTACAGGTCATAACCGCTGCCTAAACCCACAATCTTGCCGTGACTGAAAATCGCAATGCGCTGCGACAGGCGCATGGCTTCTTCCTGATCGTGGGTCACGTAGACGATGGTGATGCCCAGACGCCGATGCAGCTGGCGCAGTTCATCCTGCAAGTCTTCACGCAGTTTTTTATCCAGCGCTCCGAGGGGTTCGTCCATCAACAGAATGCGTGGCTCGTAGACCAGCGCGCGGGCGATGGCGACGCGTTGCTGTTGCCCGCCAGAGAGTTGCGAAGGGCGGCGATGAGCGAATTGTTCCAGTTGCACCAGCTTCAACATCGCATCGACACGCTTGTCACGTTCGGCGGCGGCGAGTTTGCGGATCGCCAGCGGAAAGGCGATGTTGTCGCGCACCGACAAATGCGGGAACAGCGAATAGCGCTGGAACACCATGCCGATGTCGCGCTTGTGCGGCGGCACGTTGACCAACGACTGACCGTTGACCAGGATCTCGCCGCTGCTTGGGGTTTCGAAGCCGGCGAGCATCGACAGCGTGGTGCTTTTGCCCGAGCCGCTGGAGCCGAGGAAGGTCAGGAACTCGCCGTCCTTGATGTCCAGCGAGATGTTGTCGACGGCGGCAAAGTCGCCGTAGTGCTTGTTCAGGTTGCGCAGGCTGACCAGAGGTTTGTCGTTCTGCAGGGAGGCGTCTTTGATCACGGCACTCATGTCGTACTCCTGGGCGCTCAGGCGCTGATTTCGTTGCGCCGGCGCAGCGCGGCGGCGATCACCATGACCAATACCGACAGGCCGATCAGCAGCGTCGAAGCGACGGCGATCACCGGGGTCAGGTCCTGGCGCAAAGTGGTCCACATTTTCACGGGAAGGGTTTGCAGGGTCGGGCTGGCCATCATCACGCTGAGCACCACTTCGTCCCACGAAACCAGAAAGGCGAAGAGGGCGCCGGCGACCATGCCCGGACGGATCGCCGGAAAGGTCACCTTGAACACCGCTTGCAGGCGTGAGGCACCGCAGATCACCGCCGCGTCTTCAATCGACTGATCGAACAGCTTCAGCGAGTTGATGATCGAGATAATGGTGAACGGCAGCGCGACGATCACATGGCTGACCACGAAGGCGAACATCGTCCCTGTGTAACCGAGCTTGAGAAACAGCGCGTACACCGCCACGGCTATGATCACCAGCGGCACGATCATCGGCAGGGTGAACAGGCCGTAGAGCATTTCCCGTCCGGGAAAACGCCCGCGCACCAAGGCAAACGCCGTCGGCAAACCGAGGGCCACGGCGCAGATCGTGGTCAGCACCGCGACCTTGAGGCTGGCCGCCGCGGCGTTCATCCAGTCAGCGTTGGAGAAGAACTGGCCGTACCATTTCAACGTCCAGCCCGGCGGCGGGAACACCAGCCACTGCGACGAACCGAACGACAGCAGGACGATGAACACGATCGGCAACAGCAGAAACAAACCGATCAGTCCGGTGGTGGCGTACAAGCCGAAACGCATCCGCCGGCTCATGGCATTGGGAGTCAGGAGCATCTCGGCTTACCTCGCGTTGCTGGCGCCAACCGGGGATTCCGGCTGAAGCTTCAGGTAGAAGTAGAACAGCACCAGCGTGATCGCGATCAGCAACGCGGCGCCGGCACTGGCCAGGCCCCAGTTGAGGAACGATTGCACCTGCTGAATGATGAACTCCGGCAGCATCATGTTCTGCGCCCCGCCGAGCAGCGCCGGGGTGACGTAGTAACCGAGCGACATCACGAACACCATCAACCCGCCGGACGCCAGCCCCGGCCTGCACAGCGGCAGGAACACCCGGAAGAAGTTGGTCCAGGGACTGGCGCCACAGATCGAGCCGGCCTGCAGGATCATCGGGTCGATGGCCTGCATGGTTGCCTGCAACGGCAGGACGATGAACGGGATCATGATGTAACTCATGCCGATCACCACGCCGGTGAGGTTGTGCACCATTTCCAGTGGCTGATCGATGATGCCCAGCGCCATCAGCGCCTTGTTGATCACCCCCGAGGCTTGCAGCAGCACCAGCCACGAATAGGTGCGGGCGAGCAGGCTGGTCCACATCGACAGCAGCACGATGTTGAGGATCCAGCGCCCCCAGCCGCGTGGCACCAGGGTAATCGCCCACGCCAGTGGAAAACCCAGCAACAGGCTGAAAATCGTCACCAGCCCGGCCACCGAAAAGGTGTTGAGCAGCACCCGCGCATACGCCGAGTTGGCGAACAGTTGTTCGTAGTTGCCAAGGCCGGGAGTCGGTTCCAGTACGCCGCGCAACAGCAGGCCAATCAACGGCGCGAGAAAGAACAGGCCGAGGAACAGCAGGGCCGGGACCAGGTTGCCGGCACCTTTCCAGCGTTGTCTGAAGGTGGGGGACGAGCCGGCAGCGCCAGTGGCGCTACCGGTCACCGTTGCGGGGCGGGGCGCAGTGGCCGCCATTTTCATTTGACCAGCCATTCGTTCCACCGTGTCGCGATGGCTTGACCGTTCTTGGCCCAGTACGCGAAATCAAGCGTGATTTGATCCTTGGCGTAGGCCGTCGGTAGGTTCGGGGCCAGCACCGAGTCCAGGCGCGCCACGCTGTCGACGTTGACCGGGGCGTAGGCGGTCAGGTTGGAGAAGTCCGCCTGGCCTTTGGCACTGCTGGCGTTGGCCAGAAACTTCATCGCCGCGTCCTTGTTTTTCGAGCCTTTTGGAATCACCAGAATGTCGGCCATGACCAGGTTCTGTTTCCAGCTCACACCGACGGGGGCGCCGTCTTCCTGCAGGGCGTGAATCCGGCCGTTCCAGAACTGACCCATGCTCGCTTCACCGGAGGCCAGCAGTTGCTGCGACTGCGCGCCACCGCCCCACCAGACGATGTCTTTCTTGATGGTGTCGAGTTTCTTGAAGGCGCGATCCAGATCCAGCGGGTAGAGCTTGTCAGCCGCTACGCCGTCGGCCAGCAGCGCCAGTTCGAGCACGCCGGGGCTTGGCCATTTATAGAGCGCGCGTTTGCCGGGATAGGTCTTGGTGTCGAACAGGGCGCTCCAGTCTTGCGGCTTGGCAGCGCCAAGCTTGCCCTCGTTGTAGCCGAGGACGAAGGAGAAGAAGAACGAGCCGACGCCGTAGTCGCTGACGAAACGCGGGTCGATCTTGTCGCGCTGGATGACGTTGAAATCGAGGGGTTCGAGCAGGCCTTCGGAAGCGGCGCGCAGGGCAAAGTCGGCTTCGACATCGACCACGTCCCATTGCACGTTACCGCTTTCGACCATGGCCTTGAGTTTGCCGTAGTCGGTCGGGCCGTCCTGCACCACGGTGATGCCGCTGGCCTTGCTGAACGGATCGGCCCAGGCCTGTTTCTGCGCATCCTGGGTGCTACCGCCCCAGCTGACAAAGTTCACACTCTCGGCGGCCATTGCAGCCTGGCCGGTCACGCTCAGCAGTCCCGCAAAAAAGATTGCGGTTGCAGCTTTGTTCAACACCATTTTCACGCCCTCATTGTTGTGTTTTTGAGCGGGCTTGCGTTGTTGCCCGCCTGTCGGGAGCAGTAGCTGGACGGTTTTTCAGGTCGTCCGGTCTATGGAATATCATATTATGGTATTCCAAACTTTGTGCAAGCACTTTGCCTTACCGGTTATCTGGGGAATGTGTTTTTTTACCGCTGGAAGTTTTGTGACAGATGGAAAATTGTGGCGAGGGAGCTTGCTCCCGCCGGGTTGCGAAGCGACCCTCGCTTCTCTGAAAAGCTTGGGCCTGCTGCGCAGTCCAGCGGGAGCAAGCTCCCTCGCCACAGGAAATCACCTGTGTCTGGGCGTTAGTCGGTAAACGGAATGCTCTCCACCACCTCCAGGTCATACCCGGTCAGCCCCGCATACTTCAGCGGCGGCCCAAGATGGCGCAGTTTGCCGACACCGAGGTTCTGCAGAATCTGCGCCCCGGTACCCACCTCCGAATAAATCCGCGATTGCGAGCGACTGAACTGCCGTGGCGGCTGGGTCAATTGCGGCACGCGCTCCAGCAGCGCCTGTGACGATTCATGATTGGCCAACACCACCACAACCCCATGACCTTCCGCCGCGACCCGTTGCAGCGCCGCCCACAGCGTCCAGTTGCTCGGCCCGCTGTACTCGGCGCCGACCAGATCACGCAGCGGATCGATCACATGCACGCGCACCAGCGTCGGCTCTTCGCGGCGCAGATCGCCCATGACCATCGCCATGTGTACGCCGCCCTCAATGCGATCTTCGAAAGTGATCAGGCGGAAGGTGCCGTGCACCGTTGGCAACTCACGCTCACCGATGCGCTCGATGGTGTGCTCGGTGCTCAGGCGATAGTGGATCAGGTCAGCGATGGTGCCGATCTTGATTCCGTGCTTACGGGCGAACACTTCCAGATCCGGGCGGCGGGCCATGGTGCCGTCATCGTTCATCACCTCGACGATCACCGAGGCCGGGGTGAAACCGGCGAGGCGGGCAAGGTCGCAGCCGGCTTCGGTGTGGCCGGCGCGGGTCAGCACGCCGCCTTCCTTGGCGCGCAGCGGGAAGATATGGCCGGGCTGCACCAGGTCTTCGGCGCGAGCGTCTTTCGCCACAGCGGCAGCGACCGTGCGTGCGCGGTCAGCTGCAGAAATGCCAGTGGTGACGCCGACCGCCGCTTCAATCGACACGGTGAACGCGGTGCTGAACACGCTGCCATTGCTCGGCACCATCTGCTCAAGGCCCAGGCGCTGGCAGTGTTCGTCGGTCAACGTCAGGCAGATCAACCCGCGCGCTTCACGGGCCATGAAGCTGATCGCCTCGGGCGTGCAGCAGTCGGCGGCCAGCAGCAGGTCGCCTTCGTTTTCCCGATCTTCGTCATCGACCAGCAGGACCATTTTGCCGAGGCGATAATCTTCGAGGATTTCTTCGATGCTGTTGAAGGCCATGCTGGACTCTCAGGGTTTGTTGGAAATAATATTGGTATACCATAATACAAAATCAACAATGAGGTCACTATGAAGGCGTACTGGATTGCTCACGTGGATGTCGACGATGCCGAGCACTACAGCCAATACACCCAGCGCGCACCGAAGGCGTTCGCCGAATTCGGCGCGAAGTTTTTAGCGCGTGGCGGGCGCAGCGAAGCACTGGAGGGCAGGCCTACTCCACAGCGTAGCGTGGTGATCGAGTTCGAGAGCTACGAGCAGGCGCTGGCGTGCTACCACTCGGCGGCGTATCAGGAGGCGAAACGTTATCGCGAGGAATGGGCGCGGGCGGAGATCGTTATCGTCGAAGGTCTGGCGCCGTAGCCATTGTAGGAGCTGCCGCAGGCTGCGATCTTTTGATCTTGTTTTTTAAAATCAAAGTCNAGTCAAAAGATCGCAGCCTGCGGCAGCTCCTACAGGGGTGAGGTATCAGCGGATAAAGTGGATCTTGCCGCTGTCATCATTGCCCATGTAGATCCCATACACCCCGGCCTGACGCTCCTCGATATAGCGCTCGAGGATCTGCCGGATCGCCGGGTAGTAGATCTGCTCCCACGGAATGTCTTCAGGGGCAAAGAACTTGTAGTCGAGAGTCTCGGGCCCGTACTGCCCGGTGATCTCCAGCGCGATCGCGCGGAAGATGATGTATACCTCGCTGATTTTCGGCACGCTGAAGATCGAATACGGCGAGACGATTTCCGCACGTACGCCGCTTTCTTCCCAGACTTCGCGCAGGGCGGCCTGTTCGGTGGTTTCGCCGCTTTCCATGAAGCCGGCCGGCAGCGTCCAGGTGCCGGGGCGCGGCGGGATCGCCCGTTGGCACAACAGGTATTTGCCGTCCTGCTCGATGATGCAGCCGGCGATGATTTTCGGGTTCACATAGTGGATGTAGCCGCAGCCGCGGCACATCAGGCGCTCGTGCGTATCGCCCGGCGGTACCTGCTGACCGAGGTCAGGGCCACCGCATTTAGGGCAAAAGCTCGGGCTGAACATGTCAGTGACCTATGCGCGGTTCTTTCAGCGCGATGGGCAGGGTGATCGTCGGCGTGGCGCCGGTCTCTTCCTGTTTGCGCTTCAGATAATCGAGGGCCACGGCAGCTGCCGCACGCACGTGATCGACGCAAGCCTGATGCGCCGCCAGCGGATCACCGCTCTTGATCGCCTCGACCATTTTTTCCATTTCGTGATTACTCGCGCCGCGCCGGTTTTCCTGGGACACCGAGGTCGCCCGCAGGTAGCTGATGCGCGCCTGCAACTGGCGCAACTGCGTGGCCGCAACATGGTTGCCCGAGCCTTCGAGCAGCACGTCGTAGAAGCCCTGCACCGAGTCGATCACCTGTTGCAGTTCGCCGTCCTTGAGTGCCTTGCGGTTCTCGTCGAGGGCTTTTTCCAGGGCCTTGATGTCCTTGGCCTTGGCGCGCAGGGTGAACAGCTGGACGATCAGGCCTTCGAGCACGCAGCGCAGTTCATAGATGTCGACTGCATCGGCGAGGGTGATGATCGCTACGCGCGGGCCTTTGGCATCGGCGAATTCGACCAGGCCTTCGGACTCCAGGTGACGCAAGGCTTCGCGCACCGACGTACGACTGACACCGAGGCGATCGCACAGATCGCGCTCCACCAGACGATCGCCGGGCATGAGCTGGAAATTCATGATCGCGCTACGCAGTTTATCCAGCACGATTTCGCGCAGGGTAACGGGGTTGCGATTGACCTTGAAGCTTTCGTCGAGTGGCTGGCGTTTCATGGGGTCCGCTCTTTAAGTTGGCTGTCCATGCCAGACGGGCATCTAAACAGCCGAGGGGTTAACTGGAGGCCTCGGCGTCGGCTTCGGCGAAGGCTTCACGGGCGAGCCGGAAACTGTCCACGGCTGCCGGGACGCCGCAATAAATACCGACCTGAAGCAGAATTTCGCGTATTTGCTCACGACTCAGGCCGTTACGCAAGGCGCCGCGCACATGCAGCTTGAGTTCGTGCGGACGGTTGAGCGCCGAGATCATCGCCAGGTTGATCATGCTGCGCTCCTTGAGCGACAAACCCTCGCGCCCCCAGACATGGCCCCAGCAGTATTCGGTGACCATTTCCTGCAGTGGGCGGGTGAAGTCGTCGGCGTTCTCGATCGAGCGTTGCACGTAGGCTTCGCCCAGCACCTGGGTGCGGATCTTCAGGCCCTTTTCGTATTTTTCGTTACTCATCATTCCTCCTCGCACCACATATCCCTTTGCTGGAATGAACCCTGTGGTGAGGGGATTTATCCCCGACCGGCTGCGGAGCAGTCGTAAACCATTGCACGCGGTGTTTCTGGAAAAACGCGGGTGCAGGTTGTGGGGGCGCTTCGCACCCCATCGGGGATAAATCCCCTCACCACAATGGGCAGTTCCACAGTGGGACCTATGTATCCATCAAGCCAGGGTCGGCAACGGCCCGAGCTTGCCCTTGTGATAAATCATCGGCGTCACCGGTTGCGCGGGCAGGATCAGGTTCTTCACCGCGCCGACAATGATCGCGTGATCACCACCGTCGTATTCACGCCACAACTCGCACTCGATGATTGCTGTGGCCTTGGCGAGGATCGGGTTACCCAGTTCGCTCAAGTGCCACTCGATGCCTTTGGCCTTGTCCTTGCCTTTGCCGGCGAAGGCGTAGGCCTCGGCGGTCTGCTCGGCGGACAGCAAATGGATCGCGAATTTCTGGCTGTCGCGCAGCACCGGGTAGGTGTCGGAGGCGTAGTTGGGGCAGAACAGCACCAGCGCCGGGTCAATCGACAGCGCACTGAAGGCGCTGGCGGTGATGCCGACGATGGCGCCATCCGGGTCGAGGGTGGTGACCACCGTGACCCCGGACGGAAACGAGCTCATGACGTCTTTGTAAATGCCGGGTTCGATCATGTCGCAGGACTCCTAGCGCATCACAAACGGGTCAGGCATCGGGGCCTGAGAGAGATTGATCCACACCGTTTTCAGTTCGGTGTAGGCCAGCACCGAATCGATGCCGCTTTCGCGTCCATAGCCACTGTTCTTGAAACCGCCAATTGGCGCCATGGCCGATACCGCGCGGTAGGTGTTGACCCAGATGATCCCTGAGCGCACGTCCCGGGCCAGACGATGGGCGCGGCCCAGGTCGCGGGTCCAGATGCCGGCGGCGAGGCCAAACTGCGAGTCGTTGGCGATTGCCAGCGCTTCGGCTTCATCTTTGAAGCGAATCACCGAAGCCACCGGGCCGAAGACTTCTTCCTGCATGATCTTCATCGAGTTGCGGTCGCACTCGAACAGCGTCGGCTCGTAGAACCAGCCGTCACCGAGGTCGGCCGGACGCTTGCCGCCGGTGCGCAACCGCGCGCCTTCAGCGATGGCATCCGCCACCAGACCTTCGACCACCGCCAATTGCTGCGCGGTGGCCATCGGACCCATTTCGCTGTGGTCGTCCTGCGGGTTGCCGATGCGGATGCGCTGGGCGCGTTCGACCAGACGGTTGACGAACTCGTCGTAGATTTCGTCCTGCACCAGCAGGCGCGAACCGGACACGCAGCTCTGGCCCGAGGCGGCGTAGATCCCGGCGATGGCGCCGTTGATCGCGCTGTCCAGATCGGCGTCGGCGAAGATGATGTTTGGCGATTTGCCGCCGAGTTCCAGTGACAACTTGGCGAAGTTCTCGGCGCTGCTGCGCACCACGTGCCGGGCCGTGGCCGCGCCGCCGGTGAAGGCGATCTTGCGGATCAGCGGATGGCGGGTGAGGGCGGCGCCGGTGCTCGGGCCGTAACCGGTGACAACGTTGACCACGCCCGTTGGAATTCCGGCTTCCAGCGCCAGTCGCGCCAGCTCAAGGATGGTTGCCGAAGCGTGCTCGGACGGCTTGATCACAATCGTGTTGCCGGCGGCGAGGGCCGGAGCCAGTTTGATCGCGGTCAGGTACAGCGGGCTGTTCCAGGGAATGATCGCGGCGACCACGCCCATCGCTTCGTGCACGGTGTAGGCAAACAGGTCGGGCTTGTCCAGCGGCAGGGTGCCGCCTTCGAGCTTGTCGGCCAGGCCTGCGGTGTAGTGGAAGAACTCCGGCAGATAACCGACCTGACCACGGGTTTCGCGGATCAGTTTGCCGTTGTCGCGGCTTTCCAGCTGCGCCAGTTGTTCCTTGTTTTCCGCGATCAGGTCACCGAGCCGCCGCAGCAGTTTGCCGCGTGCGGTGGCGGTGAGACCGCGCCAGGCCGGGCTGTCGAAGGCAGTCTGCGCCGCTTGCACGGCGCGTTCGACATCGGCTTCATCGGCGTCAGGCAGTTCGGCCCAGGCTTGCGCGCTGGCCGGGTTGAGGCTTTCGAAAGTCTTGCCGGAGAGGGCGTCGACCCATTCTCCGCCGATGCACATCTGGAAGCGTTGGAGTGTCATGCAACGATCCCCTTTATAGGGTTTTGTCGGGCGTGTGCGTAGTCGAGAAATTGCAGCAGCGTCTGGTTGACCAGGCGCGGCGACTCTACCGGCATCATATGCCGTTGCTCGGGCAGTACCGCAACCTTCGCACCGGGGATGCGCCGGGCCAGTTGCTCGGCCATTTCCGGGGTGGAACCGGGGTCCAATTCGCCGGTGGCGATCAGCGTCGGTGCCTGGATGCTGCCGAGGTCGTCGGCGCGGTACATGTCCTGAGTGGCGAACAATTCGTAGGTAGTCAGGTAGCCCTGCGGGTCGTTGCCGGCCAGGGTCTGACGAATGGCCGCGATCTGCGCCGGGTTCGCCGCCTGATATTCGCGGCTGAACCAGCGCGACAGCGCCGCTTCGGCATTGGCGTCCGGCCCGTGTTCGGCCGCCTGCGCGGTGCGGGCGATGACCCCGGCGCGCTGTTCTTCGCTGCGGTTGAACACGCTGTTGAGCACCACCAGGCTTTGCAGACGCTCGGGGTAATGCAGGGCAAACGCCCGCGCTACCAGGCCACCCATGGAGAAACCGATCACCGCTGCCTGGGGCAGATTCAAGTGATCGAGCAGTTCCAGCAACTGATCGGCATAACCGAGCAGGCCGGTGCCGCTGGCCGGGCGCGGGCTGGCGCCATGGCCGAGCATGTCGTAGGCGATCACCTGGTATTGGGCAGACAGGCCAACGATCTGGCCGCCCCACATTTCTTTGTTCAGGCCCACGCCGTGGATCAAGACCACGGGCTGGCCTTGGCCGGTCGCCAGGTAACTGGTGCCAGCCGGGGTGAGTTCAGCGGTGAGCCGAATCATGGAGCGCTCCTGCAATGCCTTTTTATTGTGATTACTGGGCTTTTTCGGCGGCCAGTTCTTCCAGATCGATGTAGCGGTTGCCGATGCGCGGGTGCAGGCGACCACCGTCGGCGCAACCGAGCACCACGACGATTTCGTCGGCACGCGGCGCGTCTTCGATCTGCATTTCCAGGGTGATGTAGTGCGAGCGCAGCCCTTCGTCGTCCTTGTGCATCATCGGGATCTGGATCGACGTGCCCGGGCCGCCGCGCTTGTTGGTGAAGCTCAGGTAGCTCTTGGCCTTGACCGCTTCGCGGTAGTGGTTGCCGAAGCGCAGGGTGTGGATCACCGCCGAGGCGTGTTCGATTTCGCCGTCAGCGCCGACCACTGCCGCTTTGCCGTAAGCCTCGATCTTCTCGGCGCCACCGATGATGCCCACCAGACGCTCGACCATCATTGCGCCGAGGTCGGAGCAGTTGGCGCGGATTTGCGGTTTCAGGTCCTCGACGAAGCCGTTGCCGACCCACGGGTTCTTCATCACCACGGCCAGGCCAACCATGGTCACTGGCTTGTCAGTGGCCTTGCCGCCTTCGATGAAGGTTTCTTCGACATAGCTGACGATCTTGCGAATTTCGAAACTCATGAGCTGCTCCGTAAGGGGATTGAGAGTGTCTGTGCGTCTGATGGTATACCATAATACCGATCGTGCAAGTCCCCGTCGCAAGATTTGCCGCATCGATCCGGCGAATGGCGGTGTATTCGCCTGCCATCCTCATCAATCCGCCACGACGCGATATCGATGTAGGAGCTGCGGCACGCTGCGATCTTTTGATCTTGTTTTTAAAAACCCGGATCAAAAGATCGCAGCGTGCCGCAGCTCCTACAGGGGGTTGTGTCGGGGTCATTTGGTTAACAAAAGATAACGTGGCGCCGATTGTCAGACGTTTCCAAAGCCCGATAGGATGAGCCAGCTTCCCAAGGCGCTCTGGACTGCGGGTTTCACGGCTATGCTTGTGACCCATCAGTCACCACGAGCACCCTTGCGGTGCCCTAAGGCCCAATGGCCTAACAATAATAAATAGGGGAAGGTCTATGAGTCGTTGCCGCCCGCCGGCGTTACGCAACACCGCGTTGCTGGCCACAGCACTCACACTGCTGGGCTGTGCTGCCTTGTCGGCACCCGTTCTGGCCGCCGAAGCGCCCGCCGACGGGGTGTACTCCACCGAATCGGCCAAAGCCGCCAAAAGCCTGATACTCGATGTTGTCCACGCCGGCACCCGCCTGGTGGCGGTGGGTGATCGCGGGCACATTCTCTATTCCGATGACCAGGGCAAGACCTGGACCCAGGCCAAGGTGCCGACCCGGCAACTGCTGACGGCGGTGTACTTCGTCGACGACAAGCACGGCTGGGCGGTCGGCCACGACGCGCAGATCCTCGCCAGCGCTGACGGCGGCCTGACCTGGAGCAAACAGTTCGAAGACCTCAAGCGCGAAGCACCGCTGCTCGACGTCTGGTTCCAGGACGTCAACCACGGCGTCGCCGTAGGCGCCTACGGTGCCTTGCTGGAAACCACCGACGGCGGCAAGAACTGGCAGGACGTCAGCGACCGCCTCGACAACCAGGACCAGTTCCACCTCAACGCCATCGCGGCGGTCAAGGACGCCGGGCTGTTCATCGTCGGCGAGCAGGGCAGCATGTTCCGCTCCCCGGACTGGGGCCAGACCTGGGAAAAACTCCAGGGCCCATATCAAGGCTCGCTGTTCGGCGTGATCGGCACCGCCCAGGCGCAGACCTTGTTGGCCTACGGCCTGCGCGGCAATCTCTATCGTTCCAGCGACTTCGGCAGCACCTGGCAGCAGGTCGAACTCAAGGCCGCGCGTGGTGCGCTGGAGTTCGGTCTGTCCGGCGCCACGCTGCTCGCCGACGGCTCGATCGTGATCGTCGGCAACGGCGGCTCGGTGATCAGCAGCAGCGACAACGGCGAAACCTTCAGCGTGTTCAACCGCCCGGACCGCATTTCGCTGTCCTCGGTGACAGCGGCCGGCGACGGCAATCTGATTCTGACCGGGCAGGGCGGCGTGCACACCACGCAGCCAAACGGCGCCGAAATCAATAATAAGAAGGCGGGGCTATGACTTCCTTGAGCACTCATCATCAGGACAAGGCGACGTTCCTCGAACGTCTGATTTTCAACAACCGCCCGGCCGTGATCCTGATCTGCCTGGTGGTCAGCATCTTCCTGTTCTGGCAGGCCACGCTGATTCGCCCCTCCACCAGTTTCGAAAAAATGATCCCGCTCAAGCATCCGTTCATCGAGAAGATGATGGAGCACCGCAACGATCTGGCGAACCTGGGCAACACCGTACGGATTTCGGTGGAAGCCAAGGACGGCGACATCTTCTCCAAGGAATACATGGAGACCCTGCGCCAGATCAACGACGAGGTGTTCTACATCTCCGGCGTCGACCGCTCCGGCCTCAAGTCGCTGTGGAGTCCGAGCGTACGCTGGACCGAAGTCACCGAAGAAGGCTTTGCCGGCGGCGAAGTGATCCCGCAGAGCTACGACGGCTCGCCGGACAGCCTCGACATGCTGCGCAACAACGTCCTCAAATCCGGGCAGGTCGGGCGCCTGGTGGCCAACGACTTCAAATCGAGCATCGTCGACATCCCGCTGCTGGAGTCCTACCCGGACCCGCAGGATCAGGGCAAGCTGCTGGCGCTGGACTACCGCCAGTTCTCCCATGAGCTCGAAGACAAGATCCGCAACAAGTTCGAAGCGCAGAACCCCAACGTCAAAATCCACATCGTCGGCTTCGCCAAGAAGGTCGGAGACCTGATCGACGGTCTGGTGATGGTGGTGATGTTCTTCGGCATCGCGTTCGTCATCACCCTGATTCTGCTGCTGTGGTTCACCAACTGCCTGCGCAGCACCATTGCGGTATTGAGCACCACGCTGGTGGCGGTGGTCTGGCAGCTCGGGCTGATGCACTTCTTCGGTTTCGGGCTGGATCCGTATTCGATGCTGGTGCCGTTCCTGATCTTCGCCATCGGCATTTCCCACGGCGTGCAGAAGATCAACGGCATCGCCCTGCAGTCGAGTGAGGCGGACAACGCCCTGACCGCGGCGCGGCGCACGTTCCGGCAACTGTTCCTGCCGGGGATGATCGCGATTCTCGCTGACGCCGTGGGCTTCATCACCCTGCTGATCATTGATATCGGGGTGATCCGCGAACTGGCGATCGGCGCGTCCATCGGCGTGGCGGTGATTGTGTTCACCAACCTGATCCTGCTGCCGGTGGCGATTTCCTATGTCGGCATCAGCAAGCGTGCGATTGCCAAGAGCAAGAAGGACGCGAATCGCGAACATCCGTTCTGGCGCCTGCTGTCGAATTTCGCCAGCCCGAAAGTCGCCCCGGTTTCGATTGCTCTGGCGCTGCTCGCCTTCGGCGGCGGCCTCTGGTACAGCCAGAACCTGAAGATCGGCGACCTCGACCAGGGCGCGCCGGAGCTGCGTCCGGACTCGCGCTACAACAAGGACAACAACTTCATCATCAACAACTATTCCACCAGTTCCGACGTGCTGGTGGTGATGGTCAAGACCGCCACCGAGGGCTGCTCGCGCTACGAAGCGATGGCGCCGATCGACGAACTGATGTGGAAGATGCAGAACACCGAGGGCGTGCAGTCGGCGATCTCGCTGGTGACCGTATCCAAGCAGATGATCAAGGGCATGAACGAGGGCAACCTGAAATGGGAAACCCTGTCGCGCAACCCGGACGTGCTGAACAACTCGATCGCCCGCGCCGACGGCCTGTACAACAACAGCTGTTCGCTGGCGCCGGTGTTGATTTTCCTCAACGACCACAAGGCCGAAACCCTCGACCGCGCGGTGCATGCGGTGCAGGAATTCGCCAAGGCCAACAACAAGGACGGTCTGGAATTCATCCTCGCCGCCGGTAACGCCGGGATCGAAGCGGCCACCAACGAGGTGATCAAACAGGCCGAGCTGACCATCCTGATCCTGGTGTACATCTGCGTCGCAGTGATGTGCATGATCACCTTCCGTTCATGGGCGGCGACCCTGTGCATCGTCCTGCCGCTGGTGCTGACCTCGGTGCTGGGCAACGCGCTGATGGCGTTCATGGGCATCGGCGTCAAAGTCGCGACCCTGCCGGTGGTGGCACTGGGCGTGGGGATTGGCGTGGACTACGGCATCTACATCTACAGCCGTCTGGAGAGTTTCCTGCGTGCCGGTCTGCCGTTGCAGGAAGCCTATTACCAGACCCTGAAATCCACCGGTAAAGCGGTGCTGTTCACCGGCCTGTGCCTGGCCATCGGCGTGTGCACCTGGATCTTCTCGGCGATCAAGTTCCAGGCCGACATGGGCCTGATGCTGACCTTCATGTTGCTGTGGAACATGTTCGGTGCGCTGTGGCTGTTGCCGGCCCTGGCCAAGTTCTTGATCAAGCCGGAGAAACTGGCGGGGCAGAAGGGCAATTCGCTGTTTGCTCACTGATCCGGATGCCTGAAACGACAAGCCGCAACCTCAGGGTTGCGGCTTTTTTGTAGCTCAAGATCAAAAGATCGCAGCCTTCGGCAGCTCCTACATGGGCACAAGTACACCCGATATTCACCGGTGCACATGATCCCTGTAGGAGCTGCCGAAGGCTGCGATCTTTTGACTTTGCTTCAAGAGAACTCGGTGCCGAGCACCGCACTCAACGCACTGCGCGCATCATCCAGCTGCACCAGCGTCGCGTGGCGGGCACCCAGTGCATCGCGGTTCTCGATCGCCGTAAGAATCGCCTTGTGCCGCGGCAACGCCAGTTCATGCAGATTCGGTCGCTGGTTGGAATGCTTCAACGCCTCGGCAATCGCCACCGAAAGCATGTTGCACAGGTTCGCCAGCAAATCGTTGTGCGTCGCATCGGCAATCCGGCTATGGAAGTCCAGGTCCGGTTGCAGCAAGGCTTCCGGTGTCGGCGCGGCTTCCATGCGTTGATAGGCCTCGCCGATGGCGGTGATGTCGGCCTCGGTCGCGTGCTGGGCGGCGAGGGCGGCAGCGGCCGGTTCGATGATGCTGCGCACGCTGGTCAGCACATTGAAGAATTCATTCTGCGGACTGCTTTGCATCAGCCAGTGCAGCACGTCCGGGTCGAGCATGTGCCATTCGCGACGGGCCTTGACCACCGTGCCAACACGCGGTTTGGAGTACACCAGCCCCTTGGCCACCAGCACTCGCGTGGCTTCGCGCAACACCGGGCGGCTGACCGCGTATTCCTCGCACAGCAGTGCTTCGGCGGGCAGTTTGTCGTCGGGCAAAAAGCGTCCGGAGACGATCTGCATGCCCAGTTCCTGGACAATGCGCGAGTGCATGCTTTTACGGTCGGAAGGTTTGCGGTAATCCATGGGGAACGGCGCGATCCTGAGCGATGGAGATGCCGCGCATCATAGCAGGCACGGGCGGTGGGCGATCCAGCCCTTGAAAAGATCGCAGCCTGCGGCAGCTCCTACAGGGAAATGCATTCCAAGGTAGGAGCTGCCGCAGGCTGCGATCTTTTGATCTTAATGAGAATGGCGCGGCACTTCGGCCCCTCGGCAACCCACCAGGAAGTCAAAGTCACAACCCTGATCCGCCTGCAACACATGGTCGATGTACAGCTGACGATAGCCGCCGACCAGTAGCTGCTGCGGTGGCTGCAGATCCGCCATGCGCGCTGCCAGTTCGGCATCCGGAATGTCCAGATGCAAACGCCCGCTGGCGCAATCGAGCTCGATCCAGTCGCCTTCCTGCACCACCGCCAATGGCCCACCGGCAGCGGCTTCCGGGGCAACGTGCAAAACCACGGTGCCGTACGCGGTGCCGCTCATCCGCGCATCCGAGATGCGCACCATGTCGGTCACGCCTTGGGCCAGCAGCTTGGCCGGCAAGCCCATGTTGCCCACCTCGGCCATGCCTGGATAACCCTTCGGCCCGCAGTTTTTCATCACCAGAATCGAGTCTTTATCGACATCCAGCTCCGGATCATTGATCCGCGCCTTGTACATGTCGAAGTTCTCGAACACTACTGCGCGTCCACGATGCTGCATCAATTCCGGGGTCGCGGCGGACGGCTTGAGTACCGCACCCAGCGGCGCCAGGTTGCCGCGCAATACACAGATACCGCCGTCCGCGCGGATCGGATTGTCGAGGGTGCGGATCACTTCGTCCTCGCCATAGATCGGCGCGTCCTTGGTGTTCTCGCCCAGCGATTTACCGTTAACGGTCAGCGCGTTCGGATTGGGGATCAGATTGGCCTCACCGAGACGCCGCAGCACCGCCGGCAAACCACCGGCGTAGTAAAACTCTTCCATCAGGAAACGCCCGGACGGTTGCAGGTCGACGATGGTCGGCATGCCGCGCCCGATGCGCGTCCAGTCATCCAGATCCAACTCGACGCCGATGCGCCCGGCGATGGCTTTCAGGTGAATCACCGCGTTGGTCGAACCGCCGATCGCCGCGTTGACCCGAATGGCGTTTTCAAAGGCTTCCTTGGTCAGGATCTTCGACAGGCGCAAATCTTCGCGCACCATCTCCACTGCGCGCATGCCGGACATATGCGCCAACACGTAACGTCGCGCATCCACCGCCGGAATCGCCGCGTTGTGCGGCAGGGACGTGCCGAGTGCTTCGGCCATGCAGGCCATGGTCGACGCGGTGCCCATGGTGTTGCAGGTGCCCGCCGAGCGTGACATGCCGCCCTCGGCTGCAAGGAAATCGTCAATGGTGATGGTGCCGGCCTTGACCTGCTCGCTGAGCTGCCACACAACCGTGCCGGAACCGATGTCCTTGCCCTTGTGCTTGCCGTTGAGCATCGGCCCGCCGGTGACGACGATCGCCGGCACGTCGCAACTGGCCGCGCCCATCAGCAGCGCCGGGGTGGTTTTGTCGCAGCCGGTCAGCAGCACCACGCCGTCAATCGGGTTGCCGCGAATCGCTTCTTCGACGTCCATGCTCGCCAGGTTGCGGGTGAGCATGGCGGTCGGGCGCAGGTTCGACTCGCCATTGGAGAACACCGGGAATTCCACCGGAAAGCCACCGGCCTCGATCACGCCGCGTTTGACGTGCTCGGCAATCTGGCGGAAATGCGCGTTGCACGGGGTCAGTTCCGACCAGGTGTTGCAGATGCCGATGATCGGCTTGCCGTGGAACTGGTGGTCGGCGATGCCCTGATTCTTCATCCAGCTGCGGTACATGAAGCCGTTCTTGTCGGCCGTGCCAAACCATTGGGCGGAGCGCAGGGTGGGTTTCTTCTCAGACATGATCGATTCTCTTATTGTAAGACTATTGTTTGCAAGTCATGGCTAAACATAAGCGCAAAATCGCAGCTTTGGAAGTGTTGTTGGGTAATTAGTAATACTATATAGTCGTTTTCGACGGAGGGATTGGCCCTGGCGATTTTTCGCGAGAGGCGTCCCCCGAGGTTCTATAAAAACAACAATCGGAGACCGATCCCATGAGCCAGGAATTGCGGCTTATCCGCCGCATCACGCTGAAACTGATTCCCTTCCTGATCCTGCTGTACCTGATCGCCTATGTGGATCGCTCCGCCGTCGGCTTCGCCAAGCTGCACATGGGCGCTGACATCGGCATCGGTGATGCGGCCTACGGTCTCGGTGCCGGGCTGTTTTTCATTGGCTACTTTCTTCTCGAAATTCCCAGCAACCTGATGCTCGAACGCTTCGGTGCGCGGCGCTGGTTCGCGCGGATCATGATCACCTGGGGCGCGATCACCATCGGCATGGCGTTCGTCCAGGGCCCGCACAGTTTCTACGTGATGCGCTTTCTGCTCGGCGCGGCGGAGGCGGGGTTCTTTCCCGGTGTTCTGTACTACATCACCCAATGGTTCCCGGTGCGCCATCGCGGCAAGATCCTCGGCCTGTTCATCCTCTCCCAACCGATCGCGATGATGATCACCGGCCCGGTGTCCGGTGGTTTGCTCGGTATGGACGGCATCCTCGGGCTACACGGCTGGCAGTGGCTGTTCATCGTCATCGGCACCCCGGCGATCCTGCTGACCTGGCCGGTCCTGCGCTGGCTACCCGATGGCCCGCAAAACGTGAAGTGGATGGATCAGGCCGAGAAAGACTGGCTGACCGGCGAGCTGAAAAAGGATTTGCAGGAATACGGCCAGACCCGTCACGGCAACCCGCTGCATGCACTCAAGGACAAACGGGTGTTGCTGCTGGCGCTGTTTTACCTGCCGGTGACGCTGAGCATTTATGGCCTTGGCCTGTGGCTGCCGACGCTGATCAAACAGTTTGGCGGCAGCGATCTGGTGACCGGTTTCGTCTCGTCGGTGCCCTACATCTTCGGCATCGTCGGCCTGCTGATCGTGCCTCGCAGTTCCGACCGCATGAATGATCGCTACGGTCATCTCGCGGTGCTTTATGTGCTGGGTGCACTGGGCCTGTTTTTCAGCGCCTGGCTGACCCTGCCGGTGGCACAACTGGCGGCGCTGTGTCTGGTGGCGTTCGCGCTGTTTTCCTGCACGGCGGTGTTCTGGACCTTGCCGGGGCGGTTCTTTGCCGGCGCGAGTGCGGCAGCGGGGATCGCCTTGATCAACTCGGTGGGCAACCTCGGCGGCTACATCGGGCCGTTCGTGATTGGCGCGTTGAAGGAATACACCGGGAATCTGGGTTCGGGGTTGTATTTCCTCAGCGCAGTGATGGTGTTCGGTTTGATTTTGACCGGCGTGGTTTACCGCGTGCTTGAGCGCAAACACGTCCTGCCAACCGAGCAATTCGCCGCCAGCGCACGCGGTGCCACCCGAACCTGATATCAAACGAACCATCACCGCAAACCCTGTGGGAGCTGGCTTGCCAGCGATAGCGGCGGCACATCCAACATAGCGGTATCTGACAGATTGCTATCGCTGGCAAGCCAGCTCCCACAGGGTTTTGCAGTGTTTCGAAGTTTTGTTTACAGGAGAAATTTATGCATCTGGTTCAATTCGAATTGATCAACGGCGAGCGCCGCGTCGGTGTGGTCGACAACGGTCTGATCCGCGACGTGCAGGACGCCCGTAGCGTACGCGATCTCGCGCTGGCCGCCATCGAAGCCGGCGGCACTCTGGAGCAGCAAGTACAAACCCACGGCCTGGGCATCAGTCATGACTACGCCGAGCTGCTGAGCACGCGGCGAATTCTGCCACCGCTGGATCACCCGGACCCGGCGCACCTGCTGGTCAGCGGTACCGGCCTCACGCATCTGGGCAGCGCCTCGGCGCGGGACAAGATGCACCAGCAGGCCGGCGACGAAGCGCAAATGACCGACACCATGCGCATCTTCAAATGGGGCGTGGAGGGCGGCAAACCGGCGGCAGGGCAGGCCGGTGTGCAACCGGAATGGTTCTACAAGGGCGACGGCAGCATCGTCGTGCGTCCGGGCGAAGCCTTCCCGTTGCCGCCGTTCGCCGAAGATGCCGGCGAGGAGCCGGAAATGGCCGGGCTCTACGTCATCGGCCACGACGGCAAACCGTATCGCCTCGGTTTCGCCGTGGGTAACGAGTTCTCCGATCACGTCATGGAGCGCAAGAACTACCTGTACCTGGCCCACTCGAAACTGCGCAGTTGCAGCTACGGCCCGGAACTGCGCACCGGCGAATTGCCGCAGCATCTGGCCGGCAACAGTCGCATTCTGCGTAACGGCGAAGTGCTGTGGCAGAACGAATTCCTCAGTGGCGAGGCCAACATGTGCCACAGCCTCGCCAACCTCGAATACCACCACTTCAAGTACCGCCAGTTCCTGCGCCCGGGCGACGTGCACATTCACTTCTTCGGCACGGCGACCCTGTCGTTCGCCGATGGCGTTCGCACCCAACCGGGCGACCAGTTTGAAATCAGCCAGGCCGAATTCGGCGCCCCGCTGGTCAACGGCATTGCGCCGGCAGCAGCGGCCTTTCAACCGGACAGCATCGGCACCCTTTAAGGAGCTCCCATGACGCAGATTTCTGGATACAACTTCATTGGCGGACAGCGCAGCGCAGCGGGCGACGTGACACTGCACAGCGTCGACGCAACCACCGGCGAACACCTGCCGTACGCATTCATTCAAGCGACTGAAGCCGAAGTCGATGCCGCCGCCAAAGCCGCCGCCGCAGCGTACCCGGCCTATCGCAGCCTCAGCGCCGAACGCCGCGCGCAATTTCTTGACGCGATTGCCGACGAACTAGATGCGCTGGATGATGATTTCGTAGCGTTGGTCTGCCGTGAAACCGCGCTGCCCGCCGGACGCATTCAGGGCGAGCGCGGGCGCACCAGCGGGCAGATGCGCCTGTTTGCCAAAGTCCTGCGGCGCGGTGATTTCTACGGCGCGCGAATCGATCTGCCACTGCCCGATCGCCAGCCGTTGCCGCGCCCGGACCTGCGTCAATACCGCATCGGCCTCGGCCCGGTGGCAGTGTTTGGCGCGAGCAACTTTCCGCTGGCGTTTTCCACCGCCGGTGGTGATACCGCTGCCGCGTTGGCCGCCGGTTGCCCGGTGGTGTTCAAGGCGCATTCAGGTCATATGGCAACCGCTGAACGTGTGGCCGAGGCACTGATTCGCGCCGCCGAAAAAACCGCGATGCCGGCCGGTGTGTTCAACATGATTTACGGCGCTGGCGTTGGCGAGTGGCTGGTCAAGCATCCGGCGATTCAGGCGGTCGGCTTCACCGGTTCGCTGAAGGGCGGTCGGGCACTGTGCGACATGGCCGCGGCACGGCCGCAACCGATCCCGGTGTTCGCCGAAATGTCGAGCATCAACCCGGTGATCGTTCTGCCTCAAGCCTTGGCTGAGCGCTCGGAAACCATCGCCCGCGACCTGACCGCATCCGTGGTGCAGGGCTGCGGCCAGTTCTGCACCAACCCGGGTTTGGTCATTGGGATTCGCTCGCCGCAGTTCAGCGCCTTCGTCCAGCAAGTCGCCGGGCTGATTGGCGACCAACCGGCGCAAACCATGCTCAACGCCGGCACCCTTGGCAGTTACGGCAAAGGTCTGCAAAAGTTACTGGCACATTCCGGCATCGAGCATCTGGCGGGTAATCCGCAACAGGGCAATCAGGCGCAGCCACAACTGTTCAAGGCCGATGTCAGCCTGTTGATCAACGGCGATGAGGTGCTGCAGGAAGAAGTGTTCGGCCCGACCACGGTAATTGTCGAAGTGGCGGACAAGGCCGAGCTCAGCGCGGCGCTGTCGGGCCTGCACGGCCAATTGACGGCGACGATGATCGGCGAGCAGGCTGACTTCGAACGCTTCCCGGAACTGACGCCGCTGCTCGAACAGAAAGTCGGACGGATCCTGCTCAATGGTTATCCAACGGGTGTGGAGGTGTGTGACTCAATGGTGCACGGCGGGCCGTATCCGGCGACTTCCGATGCGCGCGGTACCTCGGTGGGGACGCTGGCGATCGATCGGTTCCTGCGCCCGGTATGCTTCCAGAACTACCCGGATTTCTTGCTGCCGGAACCGCTGAAAAACGCCAACCCGTTGCGCATTCAACGGCTGGTAGACGGCAAGCCCTCGCGCGACGCCCTCTGACCCATCACTCTGTAGGAGCTGCCGAAGGCTGCGATCTTTTGACTTTGATTTTAAAAAACAAGATCAAAAGATCGCAGCCTTCGGCAGCTCCTACAGAGGGATCGAGGCGCTATAAGCTATCATTGGCCCTTTCCCCCCTAGAAAGACTGTTTGCCATGACTGCCCAAACCCTTCTCAACGCCCTCGAACACTGCGGCATGGTCGAAATCGATGGCTTGCACGCCTTCGAATTCGCCCTCGACGAAGACGACAACCTGCACATCGAATGCATCGATGGCCGCGCGGCCAAGCATTGGGAGTTCACCCCGGCGCAGGTTGCGGCGGCGACGTTTGATGAAGACCTGCAAAGCTGGCTGATCATTGGCTACGCCAGCGACACCAAGACCACCGGCGAACACCGTCTGGTGTGCCTCGGTGATGTGCTCAGCAGCAGCGACGACGAGGATGACAATTAATGAACATGCGTAAATTCTGGCCATTGCTGATGGCTGGCAGCGTCGGTGCGATGGGCCTGTCCAGTGCCAGCGCCGAGAGCTATCAATTGCTGGTCGGCTCCTACACCGCCGGCACCAGCCAGGGCATCTATCGAATGAATTTCGACAGCGCCACAGGCCAGATCGCCGCCAAGCCGCTGCAAGTGGTGAAGAGCGAAAACCCGTCATGGCTGACCTTGTCCAAAGACCAGAAGCAGCTGTTCGTGGTCAATGAAAACGGTCCCGGCCAGAAAGATCCGGTCGGCCGCGTCAGCAGCTACTCGATCGATCCCAAGACCCACCTCCTGACGCTGATCAATCAAGTGCAGAGCCTGGGCAACGAGCCGACCCACTCGAGCCTCAGCGGCGATGCCAGCCATCTGTTCGTCAGCAACTATTCGGTGGTCGAAGATCCGGGCGGCACCCTCGCGGTGTTGCCGGTCGGTGCCGATGGCAAACTCAAACCGGTGGTGCAGATGAGCGCGCACCCGGCGAGCCGGGTCAACCCCGAGCGTCAGGCCTCGAACCACGTGCACTCGACGGTGTCCTCGCCGGATGGCCGCTACGTGTTCTCCAACGATCTGGGGGCGGACAAGGTCTTCATTTACCAGTTCGACCCGAAAGCCAACCCAGAGCTGCCGTTGACCCCGGCGAAAACTGCTTCGGTGAGCCTGCCGGCCGGCAGCGGCCCGCGTCACTTGCTGTTCAGCGCGGACGGTAAACATGCCTGGCTGACCATGGAAATGAGCGCACAGGTTGCAGTGTTCGACTATCACGACGGTGTGCTGACCCAGACGCAACTGGTCGATCTGGCTGCCGGTCAACCGACCTCGGACAAAGCCGCCGCCGCGCTGCATGCCTCGGCCGATGGCAAGTTCCTCTACGTCAGCAACCGTGGTACCGCCAATCAGCTACTGGTTTTCAGCATCGATCCGGCAACCGGCCAGCTCAAGGAGCTGCAAAAACGTTCGGTGGAGGGCGATCACCCGCGCGAATTCAGCCTCGATCCAAGTGGCAAATTCCTGCTGATCGCCAACCAGAAGAGCAACGAAATTGTCGTCGTCGAGCGTGACGCCAAGACCGGTCTGCTCGGCAAAACCGTGCAGAAACTGCCGATGGACGCACCCAGTGACCTGAAGTTTATCGTGCGACAATAAGCCACAGGCCCCGGTTTACGGGGCCTGTCTCTTTGTATTAATCGCGCTGATATCCGGTAATGCTACAAAGCATTTCAAGCGATCAACCCTCGAGCGTTAAGTTTGCTTCACGGCCCAACCGGGCAAAGCAAGCCAACCGAACACGAGGGTTACCGCCATGAACTTCAATCTCTTCTCCGTCATCGCCGCTTCCGCCATTTCCGCCACCGTTGCATTGCCAGCCAGTGCCAACGTTGAAATCGCCAGCAAAAAATCCCACACCCAGAGCTACACCCAGAAATACCTGCAACAGAGCGCCAACTTCTACGCCGCACTGGATCACAAAGCCCAACACTGAAAGTCCGATTTGGCATCACTCCCTGTAGGAGCTGCCGAAGGCTGCGATCTCTTGATCTTCAACGTCAAAAGATCGCAGCCTTCGGCAGCTCCTACACGTATGCGTGATCAAAAATCTCCGCTCGATAGGTTTTCTCCAATGCTGAGATAGACGGCCTAAATAATCAACCAAGCTGATGTTTACTATGGCAAACCCTGAGTGGTTACCACGGCTTTTTTGATTGATCCTGACGGCACTGAAACATGCCCACGGAGCACATCATGGCCAGTTCAATCATTACCTCAGCCAAGCGCGGCGCCTACCTGGCCATCGGTCTTTACCTGGCCCTGGTGCTGTTCGTCAGCATCGCCGCGCAAACCCAACACAGCGTCGACGCACCGATCGAAGTCGCACACCCCGGCATCCAGTTCGAACACCGCGCAGACGTGCTGGTTGATCGTGCTGAAATCACAGGAGTGAGCGGCGCATGAAAGGCTATAGACTCTGGGTCATCGCCGGTCTGGCATTGATGACCAATGGCGCGGCGTTACTCGGTTTTGGTCAAGGCTCGGTCGGTGCGCTGGCCCGGGCCATAGAGGCCAATCACAGCATTGCGCACAATATCGAACGGGCCAACTCGCAGGGGTTGCTGGCCGGTAATCCGCCGATCAAGGCTGAGGTCGATTTTCTTGGGCCGTTTGAAGTGGATTGCTTGGCACTGGGCATGTGCAACGCACTGGCCTGAAACACATTCCCTGTAGGAGCTGCCGAAGGCTGCGACCTTTTGAATTTGTTTTTAAGATCAAGATCAAAAGATCGCAGCCTTCGGCAGCTCCTACAGGGGTTATTTCTTCATGATGGAGGTGAAGAGGTTGGATTCGAGGAAGCGCTGTAGCCACGCCTGCAAGCGAACATAGGGCGTCTGCGCGAACCACTCGCGATCCACATGCGCAAACTGTCGAACGAACGGCAGCAACGCCACATCTGCCAGACTCAAGTGATCACTCAGCAAATAATCCCGACCTTCAAGCAACCCATCCAGCCGCTGCAGAAACACCGCGCCCTCGGCCCGATAAACCTCCATCGGTTGCTCCGGATAGCGTTCGGCGTACTTGTAGCGGTTCAGCTGCACCTTGAATGCCTGATCGTTAGCCTCGATCAACTCGGCAATCCGTGAATCCCCACCGAGCAGCCAATCGTCCGGATCATGCTGAGCCAACGCCCAGCGCATGATTTCCAAGCTTTCATCGATCACCCGGCCATCGGCCTCCAGCACCGGCACCGTGCCTTTGGGGGAGATCGCCAGCATCGCGGCCGGTTTGGCCTTGAGGCTGACTTCGACGATCTCCACCGGTACCCCCGAATAGCGCAGGGCCATCCGCGCGCGCATCGCGTACGGGCAGCGGCGGAACGAGTACAGCGTGTTCATTTCACCTCCAGCGTACTTAAGCCGTTGCCCTGGCGCTGCACCTGAATCTGCACCGGAATTCGCTCGTGCATTTCCTGCACGTGGGAAATCACCGCGACCTTGCGCCCCTGCGCCTGCAAGCCGTCGAGGGCATCCATGGCCAGTTGCAGCGATTCCGGATCGAGGCTGCCGAAGCCTTCGTCGATGAACAGCGATTCGATTTTCAGCGTGCTCGACGCCATCGAGGCCAGCCCCAGTGCCAGAGCCAGTGACACCAGAAAGGTCTCGCCGCCGGACAGCGAATGCACCGAGCGCAATTCGTCGCCCATCTCGGTGTCCAGCACCAGCAGGCCGAGCATGCTGCCGCCACGTTTGAGGCGATAGCGTTTGACCAGTTGGCGCAACTGCACGTTGGCATGATGCACCAGCAGGTCGAGGTTGTAGGCCTGGGCGATCTTGCGGAAGGTGTCGCCGGTGGCTGAGCCGATCAGCGCGTTCAGGCGCGCCCAGCGCTGGTACTCGGCGTAAGCCTCGGCGATCTGCTGCGCCAATGCCTGATTGGCGTTCTGGCGGCGCTGATCTTCGGCTTGTTCGGCGCGCAGTTCGGCACACTGTTGCTCGCTGAGGTTGAACTGGTTCTGCAGCTGGGCGAGAGCGCTGGCGAGTTGCTCGGCATCGAGATTGCCGTTGTGCTGCGCCTGATGATCGGCCAAGCGCTGATCGCGCTCCTGCAGCAGCACCTTGGCCTGTTCGATGGCTTTTTCGTTGTGCTGCAAGCGCTGGCGCAGTTCACTGAGTTGCGTGTCATCGACGCGCAGCAGATCTTCCAGACCGCCGTCATCCAGTTCAGGATGGCGTGCGCGCCAGTCGGCAATCTTCTGCGTCAGTTCGCTGTCTTCGCTTTGCAGTACCTGCAAGCGTTCCTGCTGCGCCTTGAGTTCGGCACTGATTTGCACCTGTTGCGTGCGCACGTTCTGCAGTTGTGCAGCAGTGCTGGTTTCGGCGTTGCGCGCCTGTTCCACGGCCTGTTCCAGCTGCTGCTGCCAGTGCTCGGCGCTGCTGTGCTCGCCCAGCAGCTGCGCGAGTTTTTCCTGACTGGCCTGTTGCTGTGCGGCCAGTGCGCCGAACTGCTGCTCGGCGCTTTGCAGCTGCTGGACGCGGCTGAGCTGGCGGTCCTGTTCTTTCTCCAGCGTTTGCTGGCGTTGTTGCTGTTCGGCCAACTCTTCCTTCTGCTGCTCGACCTGCGCCAGACGCTCGGCAATCTGCCGATCCAGTTGCATGAAGGTTGCCGCCGGTTCAACGCGCAGGGCTTCGAGGGTGTCGGCTGGCAACAGGCTGGCGAACGCGCTGAGCTCTTCGTCGAGACGCTGACGGTCGCTGCTCAGTTCGCGCTGTTGATTGCTCAGGTGCTGCGCCGCTTGCTGATGTGCGGTTTCGGCATTGCGCAGTTGCTGGGTCAGGCGCGCCGCATCCTGTTGCAGGGTGAGCAGGGCGCTCTGGCGTTGTTCGTCCTGAGTGATGCTCTGGTTCAGTTGCTCGTTTTGCCGGGTCAGCCAGGCATCGCGCTTGTCGGCGTCCTGATTGAGCAACTGAGGCGCCAGCGGATGCGCCTCCAGACTCGGCGCCAGTGCCTGCAGCTGGACGCTCAATTGTTCCTGCTGTTGCAGCAGCTCTTTCTGCCGGGCGATCACGCCACCGACTTCAGCGCGCAACTCGGTGAGTTTTTCCTTGAGCTGATCCACCGCGTGCTGCGCGCTGGCCTGCTCGGATTCATCATGACGGCCGAGGCTTTGCAGCAGCGCTTCCGGCTGATGATACGGATGCTCGTTGCTGCCACAGACCGGGCACGGCTGATCGTCCTGCAACTGCGCGCGCAGCTCTTCGACACTGGCGCTGCGGGCCAGACGCTGGCGTTCAAGCAGCTCACGGGTGACGTTGAGGGTTTGTTCAGCGACAGTCAGTTCGGCCTTGGTTTTCACCCCGTCCTGGGTCAGGCGCTCGCGTTCCTGCTGCGCATCGAGCAGGCGCTGTTGCACCTCAGCGCTGCGTTTTTCCAGCTCCTGCTGACTGGCCCAGAGCCGCGTCAGGTCTTCGATAGCGCGCAGTTGTTTGCGATTGTCCTGCAGCAGATTGCCAAGGATGCCGATCTGTTCGGCGACGGCATCCGGCTCGGCGCCGGCCTCCTTGAACAGCACTTCCAGTTGTTGTTTTTGCGCGGCCAGCGTCTCGGCGCTGAGCGCCGCGTTCTGTTCGAGGGACGCCAGTTCGGCCTGGCCCTTGTTCAGGCGATTGCCGATCAGCATCAGCTGTTGCAGGCGATCGCGGTAGGCATTCCATGCATCGCTGAGCGGCGCCAGACCCGCACTCTGCTCCAGCCCGGCGGCGATTTTCTGCAGGCGTTCAGCGACTTCTACCTGTTTCGTCTGCAAGGCCTGAATTGCGCTCTGGCCTTCGCTGCAGGCCAGCTCGGCGGCTTGCCGGGTTTCGGCGCTGAGGGCTGTTTCCTTGGCGAGGCGGGCGAGGGTGCTTTGCTCGTCGAAGGCCTGACGCAGCAGCGGGCCACTTTCGCTGTGCCGCTGCTGCGCTTCGCTCAGGGCGATGTTTGCCGCATTGAGCGCCTGTTCCAGTTGCGTCTGGCGCTCGTTGAGCTCGCCGTGTTGCCGGGTATGCGCGGCAATCTGTGCCGCCAGCGGCGTCAGTTGCGCATCGAGTTCAGTCTTGCGCGCGAACTGGTGGCGTTGCGGCGCGAGTTGCTCCAGGCGCGTGAGCTTCAGGCGCTCGCCAGCCAGACCTTCCCACTGCTGCTGTGCACTCTGCAGTTGTTCGGCGGCCGCTTGTTGCGCGTCCTGCAATTGGCGCAAATCCTTGAGCCAGCTGTGCTGTTGTTCCAGTTGCTTGAGCTGCGCCTGCTGCAACTTCAACTGTTGCTGGGCGGCGTTGAAGCGTTCGTCCAGATCGGCCCGCGCTTCGGGCGTCAGCGGAGTCACGCCAGTGGCCTGATCCTGCAACAGCTTGTGCGCTTCGCGGGCCTCTTTGGTCTTGTCGAACGCGCGGCGACCGAGGCGGGTGTAGAGCGCGGTGTCGGTGAGTTTTTCCAGCAGTTCGCTGCGGTCGTTGTCGTCGGCCTTGAGAAACGCGCTGAACTCGCTCTGGGCCAGCAGCACGGCACGGGTGAATTGTTCGAAGTTCAGGCCCAGCGCGGCTTCGAGTTGGGTCTTGTATTCGCCTTTCTGACTGGCGAGCAGTTGATCCTGATCGATGTCGCGCAGGCTCTGGCGACTGGCCTGCAACTTGCCGCCGGCCTTTTCCCGGGCGCGGTTGGCTTCCCAGCGCGCGCGATAACGCCGGCCATCGACGCCGACAAAATCCACTTCCGCGTAACCTTCACCGGTACCACGGCGCAGCAAGGTACGCGGGTCGCCGGTGGCGATTTCGCCGTCGGCATCCGGCACCTTGGCGTCACGACCGGTGTTGTTCAGCCGTGGCACGGCGCCAAACAGCGCCAGGCACAAGGCGTCGAGCAAGGTACTTTTACCGGCGCCGGTCGGCCCGGTGATCGCGAACAGGCCGGCACTGGCCAGCGGTTCGGCGGTGAAATCAATCTCGAACGGCCCGGCCAGCGAGGCGAGGTTCTTCAAGCGAATGGCGAGAATCTTCATGGCTGCTCGCCCTCCAGTTGCACGTCTTGCAGCAATTCGGCGAAGTCCTTGAGGGTTTGTTCATCGACCTCGTTGCCGTAGTTGTCGAGCCAGGCACGGCTGAACAGTTCCTGCGGGGTGAGTTGATCCAGTTCGACCAACGCGCTGCCGTCGTCGCTGCCCTCGGCGCCACGGTTGCCGGCGTACTCGGCGGCGATCCGCACCAGGCGCACGGCTTTGCCTTGCAAGGCGTTTTCCACCTGATGGCGCAGATCCGGCTGCGGCTCGTCGAGGGTGACGCGCACTTCCAGCCATGGCTGACGCTGGGTTTCAGCGAGCAGATCGATGTTCGGCAGGTCAGCCAGTTGCAGCAGAATCTCCGCCAGCGGCGCCGGGCCGATGCGTTGCAGGTTGACCGAGCGCGGGATCAGTTTCGGCTCGACGCTGACCAGGGTTTCGCCGTCGAGGGTGATGTCGAGAATCTGATGCTGATAGGCGATCTCTGAAAACGACAGCGGAATCGGCGAGCCGCTGTAGCGAATGCGTTCTTCACCGTTGACCTTTTGCGGCTTGTGCAAATGGCCGAGCGCAACGTAGCTGATGCTCGGTCCGAACAGGCTGGCGGGCAGCGCCTCGGCATTACCGATGATCAGGCTGCGCTCCGAGTCTTCCGAGACCGAGCCGCCAGCCATGTGCGCGTGGCTGATGGCGACCAGCGCCTGACCCGGCTGGCGCTTGGCATTCGCCGCTTCGATCAGCCATTCATGCACCTGTCCGATACCGCGCAGATAGTCGTCGCCCAGATGCGCACCGGTCACTTCCGCCGGACGCAGGAACGGCAGCGCCAGGCACCACGCGGCGACTTCGCCGGTTTTATCCGGCAACGGCAGCAGCAGGCGTTCGGCATCCAGTTGCCCGTCATCCAGCCACAACACCCGACCCAGCGCATGGGTGCGCAAACGGCGCATCAACGGCGCGGGCAGTTCTATGCGCGAGCCGGAATCGTGGTTGCCGGCGATCATTACGATGGTCAGCAACGGCTGCTGTTCGTGAGCGCTGACGATGAAGTCGTAGAGGCGTTCCTGGGCTTTGACCGGTGGGTTGACCGTGTCGAAGATGTCCCCGGCAATCAGCAGCACATCCGGCTGCGCCAGTTGCAGTTGGCGCAGCAGCCATTCGAGAAAGCACGCATGCTCGAAATCGCGCTCCTGGCCATGCAGGTTTTGCCCAAGGTGCCAGTCGGAGGTGTGGAACAGACGCAAGGTGGACTCCGCTACAGAAATAGGTGATGGCCGCGGGGGAAATGATGGGCGGCTAAAGAGGGGGGAGTTTACTGGCAAACGAGCGGGCTTGCCCAAAGGCTTGCAAGATCAAGAGGCCGTAGCCGCTTCCGTCTGTCGCTACTGTCAGATCTGACAGTAGCGACAGACGGCGTCGGGTGATGGGATACCGCAGTCGCCAAGGCGTCAAGCCAGGGCTTTCTGTCACCTGAGGAATTGCCTGTATGAAAACGCAATCATCGTCGACCTCTACGTCTTCTGATCCAGGCGTGAGCGCACTCAAGCCCTTAAAAATCATCAAGCTCAGGACTCCCGTGCAGGGCTATGACGGTGGGTTGCCGGTGGCCGCTGTGGAGGGAGGCGTCGAGTTTCTGGTGCCTCCCTGGCTGGTCATGAAGGCGGGTGATCTGCTTGAGGTGTTCTGGGGCGACCTGCAGATGCCGGTCTGGAGCAAAGACATCGAGCCAGAAGATGAAAACGAACTCATCAAAGGGGTTATCGATGAGGGGCATATCCGCAGAGGGGAGGCCTATCCGGTTTTTTATCGCGTGACCCGACCGTTTCAGGAGCCTGAGTCAACTCCGCCGGAGAGGTTCTTCGTCAAACTGGATCGCCCCGGCGGCTTCGATGACGACCAGTCGACGCCCGGTAACCAGAACCTGCGTTACCATATTCCGCAGAGCATCATTGACGGCGGTGTTGGCCCCGAAGAGGCCGCAGCGGGTGTGCCAATCACGATCCTGCCGTACCTCTTCATGCGCATCAACGACCTTGTCAAAGTGGCATGGGGCAGCGTAGAGAAAACCGTCCTTGTCGAGCAAAGACATATTGATGACCCTGACGATAACCCGCTGGTCGTGACCATCGATAAGTTACTGATCGAGCAGGCGGGCGACAGCGCCGGGGTGATCGTGACGTACCAGGTGATCGATGAGTGCGGCAATTATCCCGATCTGCGTTCACCGTGGTCAGCGGAAATCCGACTCGTGGTGGATCTGAAAGAAAATCGCCTCGATGCGCCTATCGTGCTGGAGGCCGATCCGCAGACTGACGAAATCGACCTCGACGAATTGAACGATGACGATGTGAACGTTCTGGTCAACACCCCCGCCGGCTCCTTCCAGGTACAGGATGTCGTCGCATTGACTTGGCTGGGAACCAACGCCCAGGGCGCACCGATCAACCATGGCCCGGTAGAGCTGACGGTGACGCGAGTCGGTCTTGCGCTGCCGTTCACCATCCCGAACGACAAGGTACGGGCCATTGCCAAAGGCCGGGCCAGTGTCTCCTACATACTCAAGCGAGCGGGCGAGGCCGATCGGCCGTCCAAGACCGTCGGTATCTCGGTGATAGGGGAGGCCTTCCGACTGCCTTCTCCTACGGTGGACGAAGCCCCTGCCGGTACGCTGAACCCGGACGAACGCTGGGCCACCGTGCGCATTCCATGGTTTGCGGGGCGTGCCGCCAGTGACCTGTTGACGCTGATCTGGCAGGCCACGCGCCCCGGCGGCGGCATCGTCTATTACGAAGATCCGCGTCCGGTTGGTGATGTGCCGGATGACGAGCCGGTTTTGCGCAACGTCTCGAATGTGGTGATCCAGCGTTTCGACGGGTTGAAGGTTTCGGTGTTCTATTCCGTCGCCAATGATGACGAGGCGACACTCAACGTGCGCGAGTCGTTGCCGTTCGAGATGCAGGTGGGCGAGGTGCAACCGCTTTTCGTGACGCCGCGTGTGGAAGAGGCAGTGCCTGGCACGTCGTTGATCGATCCGGAAGCCGTACCGCCGCTGGGCTGTAAATTGATTGTGCCGTATCTGGAGACGCTGCCCGAAGACGTGGTGAATTATCGCTGGCGCGGCTCGGCCACCAGCGGCAGTACCAGCGGCTCGCTGCAACTGACATCGCAAACCGCCGGCAAGGAGGTGCCGTTCACCGTGCCTAAACAGTTTGTGACCAACAACCTCAATCGGCGGATCGTCATTGACTACTTTATCGTGCGTAACGGCAAGACCCTGGGTTACTCCTTTCCGCTGACCTTGCGGGTCGGCAATGCCCTGCTGGATTTCGATCCGCCCTCAATCGATGGCGCACGCGGCGACCAGATTGATGCGAGCGCGGTACCTGCGGTGGGTGCCACTGTGCGCCTTGCCGCGACGTATGGCCTGAAGGTTGGCGACCGCGGCGAGATCCGCTGGATCGGCGTTGCCGGAGAGGGCACGGCGATGGTGCCATTTCGCGTGGAAAGCGGAGAAGCGGGACGCGACAAACTGATCAGCGTGCCGCTGTCGGTGGTGTTGGCCAACGTCGGGCAGGAGATTTCGCTGGATTGCACCGTGCTGCGTCAGGCCGGTGGTCAACAGTACTCGCGCGTGGCGGTTTATGACGTGCGTGCTTCGCTGGGGACAGGCCGCTTGCTCGTAATGGGCGCGCGCTCGCGGGGCAATTATCAGATTTATGGCGGCGGGACTGCGTGGCTGACCGCGCTGGATGCAACCGACCGGCAGCCGGTCAGGGCCTGGTGGCGTTATAACGGCGAGGAGGGCGAGTTCAGTGGTATGACGTTTCGTGACACCCGCCCGGACCGACTGCTGCACGTGCGGATCAGTGACGATCAAGTGACAGTCAATCCGCTGAACCTTTGCGGGAACGGTAATTTTATATCTGGCCATGAAGCAAACAACGCAGCCTTTGCCGCGCGGACGGAGCGTGGAGCACTGGTGGCATGGGGCAGTCCTGACCGGGGTGGAAATTTAGGAGATTCGTTACCGGCCATTTCTGATGCCCTATCGCTGAGTGCTTGCGGTTATGCGTTTGCGGCGCGTCAGGCAAGTGGCGGGGGGGTGGCTTGGGGGCGGAAAGAAGACGGAGGCGAGATACCTGAACCCATCAGTCTTATGCGGGATATCTTGGCAGTGAGCGGCAACGGTTATGCATTCTGTGCGCTGCGTCGCGATGGGAGTCTGGTGGCGTGGGGAAACCCTAGTATGGGGGCGGCGCTTCCACAGCCGATCCCTGCATTGAGGGATGTCGTCAGAGTGATTGGCAACCTCTACGCCTTTGCTGCGTTACGGGCCAATGGTTCGGTCGTGGCGTGGGGGCACCAAAGCAACGGAGGTAATGTGCCTGCGGCCATCGCGGTATTGACTGACATCGTTGATATAGTCGCTACCGCATACGCCTTTGCAGCTCTGCGTGCCAATGGTTCGGTAGTGGCATGGGGAGCCGGCACTATCGGCGGAAACGTGCCTGCCACGATTGGAGACATGACAGACATAATCGAGCTGAGCGCCACTCAAAGGGCCTTTACCGCCCGACGAAGCAATGGCAGCGTTGTTGCCTGGGGGGATGGGGCACATGGCGCCAACGTTCCTGCGCCGATCGCAGCCCTGACGGATATCCGGACCGTGACGGGTAACTTTGGATCTTTCGTCGCACTGTTGAGCAGCGGGCGTGTAGTGGGGTGGGGAGCCCAGGCTATTCCGGCGCCGGTTGCAGCTCTGACAGATATCGTACAGGTTGTATGCGGGCACGTTGCTTTTGCCGCGCTGCGGGCCAACGGCACTGTTGTAGCTTGGGGCTTTGCTGATCGAGGCGGTGAAATCCCGGATGCCATTACGGCCAGATTGATCAACGTCCGGGCCATTTATGGCAACACCCATGCCTTCGCTGCACTGACGTCCAGCGGCGACGTCGTGACCTGGGGGCGTGGCCCCGCCGGAGGAGATAGCGATGCCGTCGCCGATCAGCTCAATGGCAAAATCTTCTACGAAGCTACAGCGCTGTCCCGTGGTCTGGGAATGCGTGAGAAGCGACTGCTTGAAGCGGCAGCAAGTGAACAAACCTCATAACACCGTCAACGCCTGAAAGATCGCAGCCTGCGGCAGCGCCTACGACTAAATGTAGGAGCTGCCGCAGGCTGCGATCTTTTGCTTTTTACTTCGGATAAAGCGGCGGCAACCCGCTGTCACCCACCGGATCCTGCACCCGCTCCGCCGCCGGAATCGTGCGGATCGCCCGCCACAGATCCTCGCCTTGCCAATGCTGCCCGGTCTCGCTGTACAGCGCGCCATTGAGCCCGTCCAGCGCGTCGGACAACGGCACAAACCGCGCCGCCATGTCCGCCAGTGTCTCCGGCTGTTGCCGCGCCCAGGCATCGAGTGCCTGCCGCGTCGCTTGCGGATCATTCGCCTGGCACGCCCGCTTGATGTCGTCCAGCAAGGTGCGCGGGCTTGGGCCGGTCTGGGCGGCGCGATGCACCGCCGGTTGCCAGCGCGCACGCCACCACAGGCCGAAGCCGAGCAGGGTGGTGCAGGCGAGGATCAGGGTGCTGAGTTTCCACCACCACAGGGTATCGCTGTCGACAATGGCCGATTGCAGGGTGCCCGCCGGGGTGTCGACTTGCAGGCTCGGGTTGTTCGCCACCTGCAGGGTGCGCGCCGGCAGGCTGGTGTGTTCCAGATGATCTTCGAAGGTGTTCCACCAGACCACATCGACGGTGGGCAGCTCGATGCTGCCGCTGCGGCTGGGCACCAGTGCTTCGCGTTCTTCACGACTGCCGATCAGGCCGCGCTCGCCGCTCTGGTTGCTCAGCACCGGTTGATCCGGGTAACGGCGCAGGCCGTTGGCTTCGGTACCGGGCAGGGCCGGCAACTGCGAGCTGGCCAGGCCTTCGGCTTTCAGTGTCAGGCTGCGGGTCAGCGAGTCACCGACCTGAATGTGCTCCGGCTCCGGGTTCCAGCTTTCGCTCAGGCTCAGGCTGCGAGCGGGCAGCCACGGCGCATCTGCCGGATAGGTCAGCGGTTTCGGTTTGACCGTCAGGGCGATCTCGGCGGAATTGACCCGCAGCAATTTGCCCGGTTTCGGGCCTTGCGCGGTGGCGTCCTGGCTGGGCTGGGTGTCGACCAGCGTGGCGCTGAACGTCTGCGGGGCGATGAGCAGCAAACCACTGTGCTGCGGGTAGATCGCATAGCGCATCTCGATCACGCCATGGCGCACGCCGTTGATGTCTTTCTCATAGGTACGCATGTCGCCCAGCTGTTCGATACGCGCATCGGCGATTTGCAGCGGGGTCAGGCTGCTGTCGTCGTACAGCGACACTGAATGGTAGATGCGCAGGGTCAGAACCGCCTGGGCTTGCACGTAAACGCTGGACTGATCGAGGCTGACCTCGATGAACACCGGGTTCGGGTTGTTTTTTTCTGCGCGAGTATCGCTCTCGACCACTTGCACGGTGATCGGCTGGCTCTGCACATCGCCCAGTTGCAGCGGTGGAATGACCACGCTGCCGTTCTCTTTCGGCAGCAGGGTGATGATCCAGCGCGTGGTGGCGCGGTTGTCGCCATTAAGCGTGTTCAACTGGTTGACCTGACGCGTGCCGCGCACCTCGAACAACGGTTCCAGCGGGGTCAGGTCGGGTTTGCCGAACTGGGTGACATCGCTGGTTTCGAGGGTGAGCTCGACCGTCTCGCCGGAGTTCAGGCGACTGCGATCCACGCTGGCCGTCAGCTCGGCCGCCTGGGCGGTGGCTGTGCAGAGCAGCAGGGGTAGCAAGAGGGCGCTGAAGCGGGTCATCGAGTTTTTTCCTGATCCTGATGTTGTTGCTGTTCGTACCAGAATTTGCGTCGCAGCAATTCGCCCGGGTTGTCCGGAATTTTGCCCAGCCATTGTTCCAGTGCCTGACGTTGCTCGCCTTCGAGGTTGTCCTCGGCCGGTTGCAGCGTCGGTGCCGTATTCGGTGCTTCTTCCGGCGGATTGCCCGGCACTTCGTCAGGGCCCGGCTGCGGAGGCGTGGTCGGCGGCGGCTCGGTAGCCGACTCGCCGGGCTGAGCCTCGCTCGGGGTCTCGTTTTTGACCGTCGGTGGCGGCGCGGTCGCTGGCGGTGGTTCATCGCCGGGCACGTTCGGCTGGGCCGTTTGCGGCTGTGGTTCGGCCGGTGGCGGGGTGTTCTTCTGCTTGAGCAGGTTTTCCACCAGGGCCTTGTTGGTCAGCGCCGGGCGCAAATCCGATTGCAGTTCCAGCGCTTGCTCGTAGGCATCAATCGCCGCTTCCAGCTCGCCACTTTTCGCCAGCGCGTTGCCACGATTGTAGTGGGCGCGGGCATCGCTGCCTTCGGCGAAACGCTGAGCGGCGCCACTGTAATCGCCGGCCTCATACAACGCCAGCCCTTGCCACTGGTGATCTTCAAAGTGTTCGGCGGCCTCGGCCGGGCGCTTCTGCTTGAGCAAGTGCAAGCCCTGTTGGTCAGGACGCAGCCACAGGTCTTCGAAGTCGAAAGCGTAGCTCGGCTGCGGCAGGCACAGCAGCAGCGGCAGGCAGAATAACCAGCCACGCCGTCCGGCACACGCGGCGAGCAGCAACAGCGGCAACAACAGCCAGTAGCCCTGATCTGCCCAGGTGTCCAGGCGCACGGTCTGACCATCGTTGCGCAGGCTGCGCGGGCCATCGAGCAGGCCGAGGGCGCGCAAATCGGATTCGTCCAGACGCGCGCTGTGGTATTCACCGCCGACGCTGGCGAGGAACGCGCCGAGGCCCGGGCTGTCGAGTTGCGGTACGCGAATCGCGCCTTGTTCATCCTTGAGGAAACTGCCGTCCTCCTGAGCGATGGGCGCGCCTTCAGCGGTGCCGATGCCGAGCATCAATAGTTGCGCCGATTGCTCGCCGAGGGCACGGCGGATGCCTTGGCGTTCCTCCTCGGTCAGCAAGGAGCCGATCAGCAGGATGCGTCCCTGGCCCAGGGCGCCTTGCTTGAGCAACGCCAATGCTTTGCCCACGCCGAGGTCGGCGCGGTGGCCGCTTTCCGGCATCAGCGACGGCTTGAGGGCGTCGAGCAGGTTGCGGCTGGTCGCCAGGTCATCCGACAGCGGTACCAGCGTGTGCGCGCTGCCGGCGTAGACCACAATCGCGGTTTGCGCATCGCTGCGTGCCTGCAACAGGTCGAACAGCTTGCGCCGGGCCTGTTCCAGTCGCGTTGGCGGCGAGTCGGTGGCGAGCATTTCCGGGGTCAGCTCCAGCACCACCACCAACGGATCGGCGGGTTTCTGGCTGGTCTGTTCGACGCGCTCCCAGCTCGGCCCGAGCAGCGCGACGAGGGTCAGCAACCACGCGACGCCGAGGGCAACCCACGGCAGCTTGCTGTCGCGTCCACCGCCACCGCTGAGCAACGTCGAGTGAAACGCTGGCGGCAGAATCATCTGCCAGCGTCCGGCGCGTTTTTGTCGGTGCCAGAGTTGCCAGATCAGCCAGCCGAGCAGCGGCAGAAGCAGCAGCCACCAGGGGCGGAACCAGTGCGGCCAGAGCGCGATCATCGGCGCCTCCGCAAACGCAGGCGCTTGAGACGCTCACGCCAGTCAGGCAACGGACTTTGCAGATACAGCTCCTTGGTAAACAGGCGTTGCAGCGGGTTGTCCGGCCACAATTCGCGGACGACCAGCAACAGGCTCAGCAGCAGGGCCAACGCCAGCGGCCAGTGATACAAGGCTTGCGCCGGGCGTGCCTGGGTCGGTTGCTGGGTGACCGGTTCGAGTTGGTCGAGAGTGTCCTTGATCGTTTGCAGCTCTTTGCCGTCGCGGGCGCGGAAGTATTGGCCGCCCGTGGCGTTGGCGATGGCTTGGAGAGCCGGTTCGTCGAGGTCCAGACTCGGATTGACCCCGAGCAGGCCGGTGCTGCCACTGTCTTCCGGGTCCGCACCAATGCCGATCGGGTAGATTTTCACCCCTTCGCTGGCGGCCAGTTTTGCGGCGGTCAGCGGATCGATTTCGCCACCGTTGTTGGCACCGTCGGTGACCAGAATCAACACTCGGCTTTGCGCCGGACGCAGGCGCAGCCGCTTGAGCGCCAGACCGATTGCGTCGCCGATGGCGGTGTTCTTGCCGGCAATGCCGATGCGCGCTTCATCAAGCCAGACGCGCACGGTGTGGCGGTCAAATGTCAGCGGTGCCTGCAGATACGCCTGACTGCCGAACAGGATCAGACCTACGCGGTCGCCATCGCGGCTTTCGAGGAAATCCCCGAGCAGATGCTGAACCAGCGACAAGCGGCTGACGTCTTCGTCCTGCCACTGCATGTCGGGAAAATCCATCGAGCCGGACACGTCCACCGCCACCAGCAGATCACGGCCGCTGGCGGCAATCGGCAACGGTTCGCCGAGCCATTGCGGGCGCGCCGCGGCGCTCAGCAGTAGCAGCCACAGCAACAGAAACGGCGCCTGCTGACGCCACGCTGGCAGGTTGGCTCGGGCGCGGCGACGGGCGAGGCCTTCGAGGTCCGAGAGGAAACTGACGCGCAACGCCGGCTCGCCGCTGTCGGCCACCGGCAACACCAGACGCATCAGCCACGGCAGCGGCAGCAGCACGAAGATCCACGGCCAGGCGAACTCAAACATGCTTGCGAATCCAGGTGTCGACGGCTTGGGTCAGGCCGGCGATGGCTTTGTCGTCAAGTTTGCATTCCGGTTTGTAGGCGCCTTCGACCAGCACCATCCAGCGCGTCAGACCGGCCGCTGGGCAACGGTTGTCGAGAAATGCCAGCCATTTGCGGCCATTGAGCGTGTGGCTCTGGCTGTAAGGGTAGTGGTTGCGGCACAGGCGTTTGAGCAGGCCGTTGAGCTGCTGCAGCCACGCCCCGGCCGGTGCACCGTCGTAGGGTTTGGGCATTTGTGCCAGTTCGGCCAGCGCGGCGATGCGTACCGGATCGAGCGGCTGTTCGGCGCGCACGATCGGGCGTTTCTTGAGCGGAATGAACCGGCGCAAACGCCACACGGCGAAGCCCAGCAGCGGCAGCAATAACAGCAGCAGCCACCAGCCCGGCGCTGGCGGCCAAAAGTCGATCGGCGGTGGCGAAATCAGCGGTTGCAGTTGCTCGAGGCCGTTCATCGACTGCTCCCCGGGCGCTGCGGATTGAGGAACTCGCGCATCTGCTCGACCATTTCGCTTTGCGTGCTCAACGGCATCAGCAGCACCCGCAGTTTTTGCGCGAGCAATTCCCAGCGGGCGATACGGGCCTCGGCCTGGGCGCGATAGGTTTGACGCAGCTCGAAATTGAGGGTGTCGAGTTCCAGTTGCGCGCCCCTTTCCGCGAATCTGAGCAGCCCGGCGGCGGGCAGGGCGTGGTCCAGCGGATCGGACAGCGGCAGCATCAGCAGGTCGCAATGGCGCGCCAGCAGGCTCAGTTGCTGCTCGGCGCTGTCGGTCAGCGCGCGCTCGTCACAGATGACGATCACCAGACTGCCCGGGCGCAACACTTCACGCGCCCGGCGCAACGCCACGCCGAGGGCATCGCGGTCCGGCTCGCGTTCGCTGTGCAGCGACTGATTGACCTTGACCAGACGGTTGAGCAATTGCAGCAGGCTCTGCTTGCTGCGGCGCGGTTTGATTTCGTAGTGCTCGTTGTCGCCGAACACCAGCCCGCCAACCCGATCATTGTGCCCCAGCGCGGCCCAGCCGATCAGCGCCGCCGCTTGCGCCGCCAGCACTGACTTGAACATCAGCCCGGAGCCGAAAAACAGCCGCGTGCTTTGCTCGACCATGATAAAAATCGGTCGTTCGCGCTCCTCGTGGAACAGCTTGGTGTGCGGCTCTTGGGTGCGCGCGGTCACGCGCCAGTCGATGGTGCGCACGTCGTCGCCGGCCTGATAGACCCGCACCTGATCGAAGTCGACCCCGCGTCCGCGAAATTTCGAGTGGTGCAGGCCGATCAGCGGGCTGCGCTGACTTGGCGTGGAAAACAGCTGCACTTCGCGCACACGGTGACGCATCTCGATCAGGTCGGTGAGGCTGATGCGGATGCCCGGTTCGGACGGCAGGGGGGCGTTCATGGGGGTCAAGCGACGGCTACGACGTCGAGAATCCGCTGCACCACCCGATCCTGATCGATGCCGGCGGCTTCGGCTTCAAACGACAGAATGATGCGGTGACGCAACACGTCGAACAGCACCGCCTGAATGTCTTCCGGGCTGACGAAATCGCGACCCGCCAGCCAGGCGTGAGCCCGGGCGCAGCGGTCGAGAGCAATAGAACCACGCGGGCTGGCGCCGTAGGCGATCCACTCGGCCATCTCCGGGTCGAACTTGGCCGGGGTGCGCGTGGCCATGACCAGTTGCACCAGGTATTCCTCTACGGCGTCCGCCATGTACAGACCGAGGATTTCCTTGCGCGCGGCGAAAATCGCCTGCTGGCTGACCCGGCGTTCAGGTTTGGTTTCGCCGTTGAGCGCTTCGCCACGGGCCTGCTGCAGGATCCGGCGTTCGACGGCGGCGTCCGGGAAACCGATCTTGACGTGCATCAGGAAGCGGTCGAGCTGCGCTTCTGGCAGCGGGTAGGTGCCTTCCTGCTCGATCGGGTTCTGCGTCGCCATCACCAGAAACAGCGGCGACAGCTCGTAAGTGCTGCGCCCGACACTGACCTGACGCTCGGCCATGGCTTCGAGCAGCGCCGATTGCACCTTGGCCGGGGCCCGGTTGATTTCGTCCGCCAGCACCAGGTTGTGGAAGATCGGCCCTTGCTGGAACACGAAACTGCCGGTTTCCGGGCGATAGATCTCGGTGCCGGTGATGTCGGCCGGCAGCAGGTCCGGGGTGAACTGGATGCGATGGAACTGGGCTTCGATGCCCTCGGCGAGTTCTTTGATCGCTTTGGTCTTGGCCAGACCCGGAGCGCCCTCGACCAGCATGTGGCCGTCGGCGAGCAGGGCGATGAGCAAACGCTCGATGAGTTTTTCCTGGCCGAGAATCTGCGTTGAAAGAAAGGTTCGCAGCGCCAGCAGCGCTTCACGATGTTCCATCGGTGACTGTTCCTGGAAAGGGTGGCCGCAGGCGTTCGGATAACGCCGGGGCTGGGGGCGTTACTTTAATCCATCGAGGGGGGTGGCGACTAACGGCATTTTGCGCAAAGTGCGGGAAATGAACGGGGGATTTGTTGGAATTTTGTAGCAGGGGGAGTGGTGAGGTGGCAGTTCTGGCCCCATCGCTGGCAAGCCAGCTCCCACAGGTATCAGCGGTGCGAATGCGATTTATGCAACACATCGCTCTCTGTGGGAGCTGGCTTGCCGGCGAAGAGGCCGGCTCAGTCACCCTCAAATCTGGCTGATATAGGTGCCGGTGCCATCCAGAATATTCTTCAAGGTTTCCTCAACCTCCTCCAGATCCACCATCTCCGGATTGAAAGTGATCTCCAGCACATCATCGCCATTCAGCGCATCGGCATCCGCCGCCGCGATCTCGATCTTCAACTGCGTTTTGCTCAGGGTGACCTTTACGCCGTCGAGCGTCGAAGGCTCGCCATCCAGGGTGATCTCCAGCTCGTCCTCGTCCGGATAGCGGCTCATCAGAAACATATCGCCCTTGTCGCTATGGCAGCAGAGCATGGCCATGTTGTCTTCTTCGTCGTCGCACGGGTTGACGATCAGTAGGGCGGTGGTCATTTGCATGGGGAGTTCCTGGCCGACGGGCGCTAAGTGCAATCGAAAGCGCGATTTTGCCAGCGTTGACGAAATTGCGCTGCTCTCTTGCGCGGGTTGCTTTATGGATGCCTGCGATAAAAGGGCGCGTGAAATTTGGCTGAATCAATGAAGAAGGAGAATTCCGACAGTTGAATCCTAGGTTGAGCGCTGAAATTTCCGAGGACGCCGCAGGAAAAAATACATGTTTGAACTTGGCAGCCATTTTTTGCTTTTTCGCTTGTTTTATCGACACGATTGTCATTATTTTGCCGTTCAAACGCAAAGGAGTGCGTCAATACAAACTGAAAAAAAGGACCTCTTTCAATGCATCCGTATTTCGAACGCGCAGAGGAAATCGCTCACCTTTCTGACGCTCAGGTCGAGCAGATTTATCAACGGTATCTGGACGGCGAAAAAAGCGCCGCGCTCCTGGTCGAGTATCAGATCCCTGTCACTGTTCGCAGCTTGCTCAAGGTATTGCCGCCGATTGTCAGTCAAGACCTGAAATGCCCTTATTGTGATTTACCCATGTGGATACGTCGGCACGCCCGGGGCACTTCGGTCTCGCAGCGTCATCCTTACAAGTGCGTACGGTGCGAGCACCGATACTCTGAATTCGCCCGCCATGGCCGGCGCATGGCCTGTACTTGCCAGGCGTGCTGGCAGGTTCATCAGCAACACTTGGCGGCGCAGGCCGAGCGTGACCGACGGGAACTTGAATCGCACTTCGGCATACCGAGGCTCGCGGTGCCATATGGGGCCCTTGGGTTTGTGCAGAAACTGACATTGTTGGCCTTGCTGGACGATGGCAACGTCAGCCGTCCCGAATGGATCGCTCCGTTGAACGCGTCTTCCCGAAGCGAACGTCTGGCACCGAGCGTTGAGGCAAGTGAGGAAAGATTGAAGAGTCTGCACGAGGCCGGCGTGGTAACGGTCGCGACGAGCTCTGATATCAGGGCCTTTGATCGCACTGAGGGTTGCAGTATCAGTGACTATTCTGCAGTGCGCTGGCAGCCCAATGTGGCACTCGGCGGGGTTGCGCGCTGTAATCGGGAAAGCCTTTACCTGGCGCTCTATCAGGAATTGTCCGGCGACATTCAGGTCGCCTGGAAGAGCGAACTCTACGGGCTGATCTTCGATTTGGCCCGAGAAGAATCGCTTCAATACATCCGTGTACTGGCCAATGAAGTCAGTTTTTCGTTCACGGCCGAGGCGCGTGCTGAAACAGTTGTGGGGCAACTCCTGCAGGATTTTTCTGTAAGCCAGCTCTATTACTTTGCCCGTCTGGCAGTAAAAAACGCTGCGCATTTCTACGCTACCGGCAATTCCAAAGGTCGCAATCATGCGTCCAACACCATCCCGCGCAACATGCTCGGGACCGCTCAGGATGCCCTGACTCGGAACTGGCGCAAAAACGCACACCGCGATTCGCGGGTACCGCAATCGGCGCTGCATCGGCTGTTGTACGACGTAGTGCTCAAGGACAGCGGAGCCGGCTTTTCCAAGTCGCCGGGAATGTATTGGCGCGATGAACTGGTGCCGCAGTTCTTCTCCCGTGCAGCTTTTGACAGCGACCTGCTCGGTCATTTGAGGCTGTTTTGCCGAGAGTGTGACTCCAGCAATATCGACGCCAGCATGGATAAACTGGTCCTGAAAACCCTGTGTTACGACTGTGCCACGGTTAGTAAATTCAGGGCGTTCGAGGAGCTGCCTGACTGATGTTGATGGGGGGCTGTAAACAGCTCAGGAAAAAGGGAAGGCATAGCGCTCAATGAGAGTGGCGGCGTTCCCTTTTTTCCTTCCAGTTCTTGATCAGCAAGTACGGAAAGTAAAAAAAGATTCGATGGATCAGAAATGGGATGACAAAGAAAAGTATCAACATGCCTGAAGAGAATATCGAGTAAAACAATATGTTTTGTCCAAACAGGTTTCCATATTTTCCGGTGCCTTTTCCAAGATCTGTTTCGGTTAAATAAAAAGCTAATATAAAAAATATAATCATAAAGGCTGTAAAGAATATTCCGGTGATGAATCGAGTTAAAATCCTGTTTTTGTACTGGGTCGGGTCAATCTTCATTGTTTTGTAAATTTTGTAGAATAGAATTGGTGCAAATATTGGCCCGACAACCGCTACATAGTTTGCGGTTGCTTTGGAACTGAAGGGGAATAAGGAAGACCAGAATCCGCTCAAGCCGAAAAGCTGGTTGTCCAGGAAGTCGTTGATAGCAAAATCCAGGCTGCTTTGCGGGAGTGCAGGAAGAAGAAGGTTTATAAAAAAGATCGGCGCGCAGAAAAGGGAAATCAATAATGGAGGTACAGTCAGTTCAGGCGGGTTTTTATTCATCTTGGTGTTCTCCAGTAGGCTGGCTGTGTTGTCTGTTTAACAGAGCCAGCCGGAAGGCTGGCCCGTTACAGATGTTTGCTATCCTTTTGAGGAAGCGCTATTGAACTGATCAAGGATCAGTGTATTTATTTTTTCCACGTTATCAGCGCTCAAAAAGGCTGCTGCCAAGGCAATCAATAAGCCGACTACTGCTATACCGGGTACGGTAGTAACCAGTGCCGGGAAAAAGTAGGCGGCGGTCACTGCCAGTAGTGCGCCTGCCCCCATACCAGCCGCAATACTCTCAAGCTCCAGCATCAACGGTTTCCAATTGCCTTCTTGGAAACCAATCGCAGTTTTCTCGATCACCGAGTGCACCTGCACGATTTTTCCGGTTACGCCAAATCCTTTGGCGAGCCGATTGACACTGTCCGTGTAGGTCGCCTTGTCCAGCGCGTTCAGTGCGTCGACAACCGCACGGGTATCCTGCGGGCTGAGCCTTGCATTCGGGTTGGTGCGCACTTTTTCGAAGGTCTGCATGGCTTCGGTGTAGCTTCGGATCTTCTTGCCTGAAATGTCCTTTTGAAGATCCATAACGACCTGATGCAGGTTCGCGCCGTATTTCTCCAGGATGTATTTATTGGCGTCGGCAACGAACGCCACGGCGCGCTTGTGCTCGTCGATCTGCCTGGCTTCCTCTGCTGCCGCGAGCCTCGCGTTTTCCTCGGCGATTCGTTGGGCTTCGGCAAGGGCTGCGAGGCGCGCCTGCTCCTGCGCTTGCCTGCGTGCTTCTTCTATCCGGCGCGCGGCTTCGGCAGCCTGTTGCAAGGCCAGAGCCTCGGCTTGTCGGCGGTTTGTTTCGGCATATAACTGTGTTTGCCGGGATTGCAGGCTTGCAATCTGATCGGTGAGGATCATGGCGTTGTAAGTTGCTTCCAGCTTTGCATAAAGTTTTGCAGTATTTACAGTTTTCAATTGTTGTTGAAGTTCGGCGTTTTTCTGAAATAAAAGTTCGTTGACGATGTTTGTTGCCCGGGATAGCCATGAGTCCGGCGTAATGGCTGTCAGAGGCGGATAGCTGCTTTCTTTGATGTTCAGTTCGGATTGAAGGTTGGCTTCAAGATTTTGCTTGCGTGTGTTGTAGTCATTTTGTAGTGCGAGGGTGAACCCATGCATCGGATTTCCCAAGGGATAGTTTCTGCGGATGTCGCCTCTTATCGTGTTTGGGTTTAAATTGATTATTTCCCACGTGCCATCGGCATAGGTGATTATCCCGGGAAGTTCCAGTTGTGACATGTGCAAGTTCCTTGTGCATTGAATGCCCGATCCTTCGGGTGGAGAATGTTTTTACATTGATAGCATTGCGTTGAAATTCAAACAATTCAGGTTGTAAGAATATGTTCTGAAGTTTCTGTGGGCTTTTTCTTTGCTGTTTGTAAGAAGGTGGAAAAGCCTTGTAACTACTTGTTTTTTCTCTAAATCGTTGCCATTTTTTTGGAGGGGGGGCTGAAAGCAGGGAGGCGCAGGGCCGAACGCGCGGGAACGTTCGTTGTTCAGGCAGTCATTTTCGATACGAATGTGTGGAAAATAGGGTTTTAATCCGACCAGTTCGCCCATCCACTGCTAGTGTTGTGCCATGCCCCAGCCTTGGTTTACGTGCCAATGACCGAATATGTCGCAGCACCGCAAGCAGACACATTGTCGCACCCATTAAGCTGCGCAACGAATGAGCACCCGTAAAGGCATTGTCGGCAGCCTCGACAGTCGTTTTTGCAGATGCCCATTCAATGGAAGGTGAATGTGACCTGAGTGTCTCGTCCAGCTTCACCCACCTGTCCCCCTGTTTCCTCTGCCCGAGATTCAGGAACAGGGCGACACAAGCCCCGCAAGGGGTGTTGCACGCGACGCTTTCCATCAATAACAAGCTTAAGCGGAGTACCACAGATGGCGTTCTTCACCGCAGCCAGCAAAGCCGACTTCCAGCACCAACTGCAAGCGGCACTGGCGCAGCACATCAGTGAACAGGCACTGCCACAAGTGGCGCTGTTCGCTGAACAATTCTTCGGCATCATTTCCCTGGACGAGCTGACCCAACGTCGCCTCTCCGACCTCGCTGGCTGTACTCTTTCCGCGTGGCGCCTGCTTGAGCGCTTCGATCACGCGCAACCGCAAGTGCGCGTCTACAACCCTGATTACGAGCGTCATGGCTGGCAGTCGACCCACACCGCGGTCGAAGTGCTGCACCACGACCTGCCGTTCCTGGTCGACTCGGTGCGCACCGAGCTGAACCGTCGCGGCTACAGCATCCACACCCTGCAGACCACCGTGCTCAGCGTGCGTCGTGGCAGCAAGGGCGAGCTGCTGGAAATCCTGCCAAAGGGCAGCACCGGCGAAGGCGTGCTGCACGAGTCGCTGATGTACCTGGAAATCGACCGCTGCGCCAACGCGGCCGAACTGAATGTGCTGAGCAAAGAGCTGGAGCAAGTGCTCGGTGAAGTGCGCGTCGCGGTCGCTGATTTCGAGCCGATGAAGGCCAAGGTGCAGGAGATCCTCACCAAGCTCGATCACAGCGCATTCGCCGTCGATGCCGACGAAAAGAGCGAAATCAAGAGCTTTCTGGAATGGCTGGTGGGCAACCACTTCACCTTCCTCGGCTACGAAGAGTTCACCGTTGTCGATCAGGCCGATGGCGGCCATATCGAATACGACCAGAATTCCTTCCTCGGTCTGACCAAGCTGCTGCGCACCGGCCTGACCAACGAAGACCGGCACATCGAAGACTACGCGGTGAACTACCTGCGCGAACCGACCCTGCTGTCGTTCGCCAAGGCTGCGCACCCGAGCCGCGTACACCGTCCGGCTTACCCGGATTACGTGTCGATCCGTGAAATCGACGCCGACGGCCACGTCATCAAGGAACACCGCTTCATGGGCCTGTACACCTCCTCGGTGTATGGCGAGAGCGTGCGGGTCATCCCGTTCATCCGCCGCAAGGTCGAAGAAATCGAACGCCGTTCCGGCTTCCAGTCCAAGGCTCACCTGGGCAAGGAACTGGCGCAGGTGCTTGAAGTGCTGCCGCGTGACGACCTGTTCCAGACCCCGGTCGACGAACTGTTCAGCACCGTGATGTCGATCGTGCAGATCCAGGAACGCAACAAGATCCGCGTGTTCCTGCGCAAAGACCCGTACGGTCGCTTCTGCTACTGCCTGGCCTACGTGCCGCGCGACATCTATTCCACCGAAGTGCGCCAGAAGATCCAGCAGGTGCTGATGGAGCGTCTGAAGGCCACCGACTGCGAGTTCTGGACCTTCTTCTCCGAGTCCGTGCTGGCTCGCGTGCAGTTGATCCTGCGTGTCGATCCGAAGAACCGCATCGACATCGACCCGCTGTTGCTGGAAAAAGAAGTGGTACAGGCCTGCCGCAGCTGGCAGGACGACTACGCCGCCCTGACCGTCGAAAGCTTCGGCGAAGCCCACGGCACCAACGTGCTGGCGGATTTCCCGAAAGGTTTCCCGGCGGGTTACCGCGAGCGTTTCGCGGCGCATTCGGCCGTGGTCGACATGCAGCACCTGCTGAGCCTGAACGAAAAAAATCCGCTGGTGATGAGCTTCTATCAGCCGCTGGGCCAGGTGTCCGGTCAGCGCGAGCTGCATTGCAAGCTGTACCACGCCGACACCCCGCTGGCGCTGTCCGACGTCTTGCCGATTCTGGAAAACCTCGGCCTGCGCGTGCTGGGTGAGTTCCCGTACCGTCTGCGTCACACCAATGGCCGCGAGTTCTGGATTCACGACTTCGCGTTCACCGCAGCCGAAGGTCTGGAGCTGGATATCCAGCAACTCAACGACACCCTGCAGGACGCGTTCGTCCACATCGTCCGTGGCGATGCCGAGAACGATGCGTTCAACCGTCTGGTGCTGACCGCCGGTCTGCCATGGCGCGACGTGGCGCTGCTGCGTGCCTACGCCCGTTACCTGAAGCAGATCCGCTTGGGCTTCGACCTGGGTTACATCGCCAGCACCCTGAACAACCACACCGACATCGCTCGCGAGCTGACCCGGTTGTTCAAGACCCGTTTCTACCTGGCGCGCAAGCTGGGCAGTGATGATCTGGAAGACAAACAACAACGTCTGGAACAGGCGATTCTGACCGCTCTGGACGATGTTCAGGTGCTCAACGAAGACCGCATCCTGCGTCGTTACCTGGACCTGATCAAAGCCACGCTGCGTACCAACTTCTATCAGACTGACGCCAACGGCCAGAACAAGTCGTACTTCAGCTTCAAGTTCAACCCGCACGCGATCCCTGAGCTGCCGAAGCCGGTTCCGAAGTTCGAAATCTTCGTGTACTCGCCACGCGTCGAAGGCGTGCACCTGCGTTTCGGCAACGTTGCGCGCGGTGGTCTGCGCTGGTCCGACCGTGAAGAAGACTTCCGTACCGAAGTCCTCGGCCTGGTAAAAGCCCAGCAAGTGAAGAACTCGGTCATCGTGCCGGTGGGTGCGAAGGGCGGCTTCCTGCCGCGTCGTCTGCCACTGGGCGGCAGCCGTGACGAGATCGCGGCCGAAGGCATCGCCTGCTACCGCATCTTCATTTCCGGTCTGCTGGACATCACCGACAACCTGAAAGACGGCGCGCTGGTGCCGCCGGCCAACGTCGTGCGGCATGACGACGATGACCCGTACCTGGTGGTGGCCGCGGACAAGGGCACTGCGACCTTCTCCGACATCGCCAACGGCATCGCCATCGACTACGGCTTCTGGCTGGGCGACGCGTTCGCCTCCGGTGGTTCCGCCGGTTACGACCACAAGAAAATGGGCATCACCGCAAAGGGCGCGTGGGTCGGCGTACAGCGCCACTTCCGCGAGCGCGGCATCAATGTTCAGGAAGACAGCATCACTGTGGTCGGCGTCGGTGACATGGCCGGTGACGTGTTCGGTAACGGCCTGTTGATGTCCGACAAGCTGCAACTGGTCGCTGCGTTCAACCACATGCACATCTTCATCGATCCGAACCCGAACCCGGCCACCAGCTTCGTCGAGCGTCAGCGCATGTTCGACCTGCCGCGTTCGGCCTGGACCGACTACGACACCAGCATCATGTCCGAAGGTGGCGGCATCTTCTCGCGCAGCGCGAAGAGCATCGCCATCTCGCCGCAGATGAAAGAACGCTTCGACATCAAGGCCGACAAGCTGACCCCGACCGAACTGCTGAACGCCTTGCTCAAGGCGCCGGTGGATCTGCTGTGGAACGGCGGTATCGGCACTTACGTCAAGGCCAGCAGCGAAAGCCATGCCGACGTCGGCGACAAGGCCAACGATGCACTGCGCGTGAACGGCAACGAGCTGCGCTGCAAAGTGGTGGGCGAGGGCGGTAACCTCGGTATGACCCAACTGGGTCGTGTGGAATTCGGTCTGAATGGCGGCGGTTCCAACACCGACTTCATCGACAACGCCGGTGGCGTGGACTGCTCCGACCACGAAGTGAACATCAAGATCCTGCTGAACGAAGTGGTTCAGGCCGGCGACATGACCGACAAGCAACGCAACCAGTTGCTGGCGAGCATGACCGACGAAGTTGGTGGTCTGGTGCTGGGCAACAACTACAAGCAGACCCAGGCCCTGTCCCTGGCAGCGCGTCGTGCCTACGAGCGCATTGCCGAGTACAAGCGTCTGATGAGCGATCTGGAAGGCCGTGGCAAGCTGGACCGTGCCATCGAGTTCCTGCCGACCGAAGAGCAGATCAACGAGCGCGTTGCGGCAGGCCATGGTCTGACCCGTCCCGAGCTGTCGGTGCTGATCTCGTACAGCAAGATCGACCTCAAGGAACAGCTGCTGAACTCGCTGGTGCCGGACGACGACTACCTGACCCGCGACATGGAAACGGCGTTCCCGCCGACCCTGGTCAGCAAGTTCTCCGAAGCCATGCGTCGTCACCGTTTGAAGCGCGAGATCGTCAGCACCCAGATCGCCAACGATCTGGTCAACCACATGGGCATCACCTTCGTGCAGCGACTCAAAGAGTCGACCGGCATGAGCCCGGCGAACGTGGCTGGCGCCTACGTGATCGTGCGTGACATCTTCCACCTCCCGCACTGGTTCCGTCAGATCGAAGCGCTCGACTATCAGGTTTCCGCTGACGTGCAGCTGGAGCTGATGGACGAGCTGATGCGTCTGGGCCGCCGTGCTACCCGCTGGTTCCTGCGTGCCCGTCGCAACGAGCAGAACGCTGCCCGTGATGTCGCGCACTTCGGTCCGCACCTCAAGGAGCTGGGTCTGAAGCTCGACGAACTGCTGAGCGGCGAAATCCGTGAAAACTGGCAGGCGCGTTATCAGGCTTACGTCGCGGCCGGTGTGCCGGAATTGCTGGCGCGTATGGTGGCGGGTACCTCGCACCTGTACACCCTGCTGCCGATCATCGAAGCGTCCGACGTCACTGGCCAGGATCCGGCCGAAGTGGCCAAGGCCTACTTCGCCGTAGGCAGTGCGCTGGACATCACCTGGTACCTGCAACAGATCAGCGCGCTGCCGGTTGAAAACAACTGGCAGGCCCTGGCCCGTGAAGCGTTCCGTGACGATGTGGACTGGCAGCAACGTGCGATCACCATCTCCGTCCTGCAACAGGGCGACGGCACCCAGGACGTGGAAGCACGTCTGGCGCTGTGGATGGCACAGCACGAAAGCATGATCGAGCGCTGGCGCGCCATGCTGGTGGAAATCCGTGCTGCGAGCGGCACGGACTACGCCATGTACGCCGTTGCCAACCGTGAGCTGCTGGACCTCGCGTTGAGCGGGCAGGCGGTGGTGCCTGCGGCTGCTGCGAATGCCGAGCTTGAACTGGCCTGAGTAGTGGTTGAATGAAGAAGCCCCGGTGTCGTGAGATGCCGGGGCTTTTTTATGCTCGTTGATGCGCTCCCTGTAGGAGCTGCCGAAGGCTGCGATCTTTTGATTTTAAAAGTCAAANCTTCGGCAGCTCCTACAGGGTTTGAGTGTCACCACAAATCCTGTGGGAGCTGGCTTGCCAGCGATGAGGGCCTTACTTTCAATACAAGTCAGGTGCTTGTTTGTTATCCAGCATCGACACTTTATCTGTCGGTCTGGTCAATAAATTACTCAGCGACTGATCAAACTTCTGCAGCGCCCGAACTTGCACATCCTGCTGCTGATTAATATCAGCGACGATCTCGTCCGAACCTTTGAAGTCCGCCCACACCGGCGTCAGTTCCTTCGCTTCAGAACCTTTCGCCGTACCGATGTAGTTCAACTTCGCATCATAAAAATCCGCACTCACATCAGCCTTAATGTCGGAGCTGCGCGAGGTGATCAACTGGCTGTGGGTGTCGATGATCGCCACCACGTCGGGATGCGCTGCACGCAAACTCTGCATGTCCGGGTACACCGTTACTGAACCGAACTGCCGTTGCAGCGAGGCCTTGACCCAATCCACCGCCATGTCCGGTTTCGAGGTGTTGACGTAGGCGTCATGGATCGGCTGCACCAGCAGGCTCTGGCCGAAACCGGTGCCGGCGTTGGCTTGATAGTTACGCAGGTATTCGCGGTTGGTCAGGGTGCTGGGGCTGTAGACCACGCCCAGTGACACGCCGGGGCCGCTTTGCACTTGGGCGGCGCTGCTGCGGCCAACCGGTTGGGTGAACAGCGTATCGAGGGACGAAACCGCTTTCGGCGCGGTGGGTACTGAGCAGGCGGACAAAGCTAAAACCGATATCGCCAAGGTACTGGCAAACGCAAGTTTCATGGTGAGTCTCCCGTGAAGCAACTTCAGTCGGAACGTCATAGTTGTCGCGGCTGTTTGTCAAAGGCGCACGACAGTTGACTCAGACTAAACCCGCCAACCTGTAAATAAGCTGACAATTTTCCGTGTTGTGGCAATGCATTAGTTTTATTGGCTTTAAGGCAAATCGGTTAATTGCCTCGGGAAATAAAAAGGCGCAAAACAGTGTTTTGCGCCTTTTTATTTATGGCTGTGCCAACAACCATCAGTTTTTCAAAGGGATCAGCACTTGTTCGTCCGGCGCCAACACCATGAACACCAGCAACTTCGCCGGTTTGCTGTTGCTGGCGTTTTTCGACACCAGATGTTCGGAGCCGGCCGGTTCGTACCAGAACTGGCCTTTCTTGTAGGTGATCGGCTGTTCGCCCTTGACCTGGGAAATCACTTCGCCTTCGAGCACATAGGCCATGGCGGTGCCGTCGTGCTTGTGGGCGATGGAGGATTGGCCGGGTTTGTAGTCGACTTCGATCATCATGGCTTTTTTGCCGGGGGCGTTTTTCAGCATCTGGTCTTGCAGGACGGTGACTTTTTCGGACGGGTCGTGGGCCAGCGCGGCAGCGGACATGGACAGGGCGAGAGTGGCGGTGAAGAGGTGCAGGGCTTTCATGGCGGATCACCTGTGGGAGGAGGGGGTGGTGACCACAGTAGTCTGCGGGGTGGGGCATGCAAACGGCCAATATTCGGGAAGATCGGGTGACCAATCGGCTACCGCCAAAAAGCAAAAGATCGCAGCCTTCGGCAGCTCCTACAGGGATAGTGTAGATACCGTCTTGCCCCTCACCGGGCAAGTGCCAATTTCGGGTCAAATGGTTGGCCCGATTTGAGCACTCCGTAGACGAAGTGCAACAACTTGCGCATGGCTGCACAGATGATCTGTTTGGGGGCTTTGCCATTGGCCTTCAAGCGTTCCTTCATGGCGATGATCGCCTCGTTGTGCCTCAGCGCTACCAGGCCTGGCATGTACAGACCCGCCCGAACGCGAGCCGAGCCGACCCTCGAAATAATTGTTCTGCCTTTGAGTTTTCCTGACTCCTGCAGCTTAGGGTTCAACCCTGCAGCAGCGACCAGTTTGCGAGGGTCGTCGTATTTGCGCAGGTCGCCCAGCTCGGCCAGCAGCCGCTCAAGGGTTTTCTGCCCGATACCGTCGATGGTCACGATCAAGTCGCGCATCTGGCGCATGTCCGGATCATCATCGATGTGTTTCTTGATCGCTTTGTGCGTTTCAGCGATCTCTTTTTCGATGTGGCGCAGAACGGAGTTGATCGAGTCTTTGACCTTTTCGTCGGACACATCCAGACGATTGAGCTCCATCTGCTCCATTTCCTGAAGATCATCCAATCGACGCACCATCGC